>JAZFUS010000290.1:0-2702 GCA_036447315.1 Dehalococcoidia bacterium | reverse complement strand
TTCTCGATGCCGTTGAGAACATGGGTTATCTGGGGCTTGAAGCGGACCTTGCCGGAGGCCACGAGCCGCATGCCCAGGTCCATGTCCGCCGTGGTAGCCCCACTGGGGAACAGGTATTTGATGCATTTTGCCCGGAGAACGTTGGGGTCCAGGTTGACTTTGTCGTGGAAGAAGGCGATCTGGACCAGGCGGCCGAATTGGCCCATCGCGTCAACGGCGTCTAAGAGAGACCGGCCACCGGAGAGGCCCACCTCCGGGCTACCTGAGGCACACTCGAAAGCAACATCGACGCCCTTACCGTTGGTGATCTCCATGATGGCCTGGACGGCGTCCTGCTGGTTGGCGTTGATGGTGATATCGGCTCCCAACTCCCGAGCGAGGTCGAGGCACTGGTCGCGGATATCCACGCCGATGACCCGCCCGGCCCCGGCCAAGCGGCAGAGCTGGGTGATGTTCAAGCCCATGACCCCCTGGCCAAAAACGGCCACGGTTTCTCCGAGGCTGACACCGGCTTCCCTGACCATCTGGACACAGGATGAGAAGGGTTGGAGAGCGGGGCCCTCGATATCGAGGATGGCGGGGTCTATCTTGAAAGCGGCATCGATGGGCAGCAAAATGTATTCGGCGAAGCAGCCGGGATAGTGGACCCCTGCCACCCGGTTCTCGTGGTGGAAATAAGCGATGCGGTCCCCCTCCTGAAAGTCGCCGCCGTCACCCGCATCCTGGACCAAACCACACATCTCGTGGCCAATAGGGAAAGGACCGATAGTACTGATCATTTCCTTCATGCCGACTATGCCGCGCAGGCTGGAGCCCCAGAAGCGCTGGATCTCCGTGATGCTGGGCTGGAAGGCCTTTACCCGGGCCAGGAGCCATCCGGGCCGCACCTCGGGGATGGGAACGTCCTCCAGGCGCATGTCATTGACGTCATATACCCGCCAGGCTTTCATGGCCCCTCCTGAAACGGGAAATTTGGGGTAAATAACCCTTTCACCCCATCCTCCCAGCGATATTTCCCGCTTATACACCCCCTTATACACCCCGAATGTCCGCCAGTCAATGCCCAAAAAAGCTGGCGTGCTTGCCCGCCTTTTTCGCCCGGGTTATACTTGGCTCGAACCGGGTGTCAGGGCGTCCAGGTATCACCACAGGTGAGAGGGCCATGCGTTATCGAGCCTACGGGAACACGGGCCTGGCGGTGTCCGAGATAGGATTTGGATGCGGCAGCGTCGGCGGCCTGATGGTCCGGGGCAGCCCGAAGGAACAGGTGGCGGCGGTCGCCCGGGCCCTGGAGCTGGGCATCAACCTCTTCGACACCGCCACGGCCTACGGCGACGGTGTCTCGGAGACCAACCTGGGCCGAGTCCTGAGGGAGCTCTCGGCGGAGGTAGTCCTGTCCACCAAGGTCCGCCCCTCCCCCGATGCCCCCTCCCTCAAGGCCGCCACGGTCACCGCCGTCGAAGCCTCTCTAAGACGGCTGGGCCGGAGCTATGTCGACCTGATCCAGATTCATAACCGTATCGCCCACTCTCCAGGGACGCCTGGCCCCAGGCCCTGACCCCCGAGCAGGTGTTGGGCCCGGGGGGCGTTCTGGAGGGATTTGAGGCGCTGCAGGGGGAGGGAAAGGTCCGGTTCTTCGGCTTCTCCGGCCTGGGAGAACCCTCAGCCATCCACCGTTTGGTGGACAGCGGGCGTTTTCACACGGTGCAGGTCTATTACAACCTCCTCAATCCCAGTGCGTCCTATCCGGTGCCCCCCACCTTCAGCGCGCAGGACTACCAGGGGCTGATGGACCGGGCGAGCGCCAGGGGCATGGGGGTGGCCGCCATCCGGGCGATGGCCGCCGGCGCCCTGAGCGCAACCCCGGAGGCCGGTGGGGGAGCCCGGTCATCCACCCCGCTGTCACCGGGATCGGAATACGCGCGGGATGTGGAGCGAGCCCGGAGCCTGGGCTTTTTGGTCCGGGACGACATCCACCGGATGTCCCAGGCGGCCCTCCGCTTCGCCCTGATGAACCCGGCGGCCTCCACGGTCCTGTTGGGCTTCTCCACTCCCCGGCAGATAGATGAAGCGGCGGCCTGCGCCGAGGCCGGCCCCCTGCCTGAGCGGGACCTGGAGCAGCTACATCACCTCTGGGAAACCCTATAATCAGCCTCCCCCCCCCTTAGGTTTATAAACATACCCTCAAGCCAACCTTCTGAAGGCATCGTCCGAAATCGACCGGGGGCACCTTGACCGGCAAACCTCGCGGGTGTAGAATTCTTGGTATGATTCAAGGGGCCCTCGCCGGTACAACCGTTATTGAGCTATGTGAGTTTATCGCCGGCCCCTATTGCTCCAAACTCCTGGCCGACATGGGGGCGGAGGTAATAAAGGTAGAGCCGCCCGGGAGGGGCGATACCACCAGGAGCAGGCCGCCCTTCAAAGGGGACCGTCCCGGCGAAGACAACAGCGGCCTTTTCTTTTTTCTCAATACCAACAAGCGGAGCATCACCCTCGACCTCGCCGATGAGGCCGGCAAAAGGGATTTCCTCGGCCTCATAAAGGGGGCCGACCTCCTGGTGGAGGACAGGAGTCCGGGGTGGATGGAGGCGGCCGGGCTGGACTACGCAAGCCTGGCCAGGCACAATCCAAAGCTGGTGGTCACCTCCATCACCCCCTTTGGACAGACCGGCCCCTACCGGAACTACCGGGCGTATCCC
>JAZFUS010000289.1:0-4414 GCA_036447315.1 Dehalococcoidia bacterium | reverse complement strand
CCCCCCCAGTACCTCCACTGCTTTGTCCCTCCCCAGCCTCAGGCTCCTGCCGCCGACGAGGACGATGGAACTTATGGGCACACGCCGCCTCCCCATGATCGCTCTGGTTTCCCCCATGGTTGCCTCTGGTTTCCCCCATGGTTGTCCCTGTTAGCATTGTATCAAAATTGGAGCCGGTTGGGGAGGGTACCGGTGGCCTGCATACTCGCCCGGGGCCCGATACGAGCTTGACAGGGGTCGCGGCTTGGGGTATAATTCCTAGTAAAGTGGTAGGATATAGATGAGGTTTTCCAGCAGGGCACATTACGGCCTGAGGGCGATGGTGGAGTTGGCCAGGGCCTATGAGGGGGGCACCCTCTCCCTGGGCGATATCGCCCGGTCCGAGGACCTCTCTCTGGGCTACCTGGAGCAGCTAATGGCCAGGTTGCGCCGGGGGGGGTTGGTGAAGGCCACCCGGGGGGCCCGGGGGGGCTACCGGCTGGCGGCGCCGCCGTCTTCGGTCACCGTCGGGCAGGTGCTGCGGGCCCTGGAGGGGCCGGTGGCCCCGGTGAAGTGTGTCTCGGAGGAGGCTGGCTCTCAGCACTGCGGCCGGGAGGCGGCTTGCCCCTCGCGGGTCATGTGGCGTAAAATACGGGATACCCTGGTTGATGTCCTGGATACCACCACCCTGGCCGACCTCTCTGAGCCCCCCGGAGTGGATATTCAGGCGGCCGCCCGGTAGCCTAAAGGAGGCAATGCCATGAGTAAAACCATATATATGGACCATGCGGCTACCACCCCGGTCAATCCCCAGGTGGTGGAGGCCATGCTGCCCTTCTTCTCCCAGAGGTTCGGCAATCCCTCCAGCGTCTATGCCCTGGCCCAGGATGCCCGCGGGGCCGTGGAGGAGGCGCGCCAGGCCGTGGCCGATATTCTGGGCTGCTCCGAGCGGGAGGTCATCTTCACCAGCGGGGGCACGGAGTCCGATAACATCGCCGTAAAGGGGGCCGCCTACGGCTCCCAGAAGTCGGGGAACCACATCATAACCTCCGCCATCGAGCATCATGCCGTGCTGGAGACCTGCCAGCACCTGGAGCGTGCCGGGTTTGAGGTGACTTACCTCCCGGTGGACGAGCATGGCCTGGTCGGGGTGGGGGATGTGGAGCGGGCCATTACCGACCGCACCATTCTCATCACCATCATGCTGGCCAACAACGAGGTGGGCACCATAGAGCCCATCGCCGAGATCGGGCAGCTGGTCAAGGAATGGTCCCGCTCCAAGAAGAAGATCGCTTTCCATACCGATGCCGTCCAGGGGGCGGGGGCCCTGGACATCGGTGTGGAGGGGCTCGGGGTGGATATGCTCAGCCTCTCCGCCCACAAGTTCTACGGACCCAAAGGGGTGGGTATTTTCTATCTGAGGAGGGGGACGGTGTTCACGCCCCAGCAGAGCGGGGGCTCTCAGGAGAAAAACCGCCGGGCGGGGACGGAGAATGTGCCGGGGATCGTGGGCGCCGCCGAGGCCCTAAAAAAGGCGGCCGGGGGGCGGGAGGCCTACGCGCAGCACTGTCAGGGGCTCCGGGACCGGCTCATTCGGGGGGTCCTCGACGGCATCGATGGCGCCTTTCTCACCGGCCACCCCACCCGGCGCCTGCCCAACAACGCCAGCTTCTGCTTCCCCGGGGTGGAGGGGGAGTCCATCCTGCTCAGCCTGGATTTCGAGGGGGTGGCGGGCTCCTCGGGGAGCGCCTGCACCTCGGCCTCGCTGGAGCCCTCCCACGTGATGCTGGCCATGGGCATACCTGTGGAGGTGGCCCACAGCAGCCTCCGCTTCAGCCTGGGCACGGATAATACCGAGGAGGAGGTGGACTACGTCATCTCCATCCTGCCCGGAATCGTCAAACGGCTGAGGGCCATGTCGCCCCTGGCTGCGGAAAGGTGAGGATAAGATGTACAGCGATCTGGTAATGGACCATTTTCGCAATCCCAGGAACGTGGGCGAACTGGCCGATGCCGACGGGGTGGGCCAGGTGGGCAACCCCGTCTGTGGCGACGTGATGAAGCTCATGATCAAGGTCAAGGGTGACCGCATCGAGGACGTGAAGTTTCAGACGTTCGGCTGCGGGGCCGCCATAGCCACCTCCAGCATGGTCACCGAGATGGTGGTGGGCAAGACCCTGAAGGAGGCCCTGGCCATCTCCAACAAGGCCGTGGCCGAAGCCCTGGGCGGCCTACCCGCCACCAAGATGCACTGTTCCAAACTGGCCGCCGACGCCCTGCACAAGGCCATAGAGGACTATGATGCCAAGGCAAAGGCTTCTTAACCGCCCCGGTACGGTTCTGCGCCCGTTTACTCAAACCGATGTCTCGGCCAACCCCTGAAGGGCCTCCTTGTCGATAACCACCACGCGGTGGCCGAAGCCCTGGGCGGCCTTCCCGCCACCAAGATGCACTGTTCCAATCTGGCCGCCGACGCCCTGCACAAGGCCATAGAGGACTATGATGCCAAGGCGAAGGCTTCTTAACCGCCCCGGTACTTAAGCGCCCGTTTACTCAAACCGATGTCTCGGCCAACCTCTGAAGGGCCTCCTTGTCGATAATCACCACGCGGTGGCCGTCCATCCGGATGGCCCCGTTCTCCTCCAGGTCTTTGAGGCACCGCCCAATCATCTCCCGGGCGGTGCCGGCCATGGCCGCCATCTCCTGCTGGGTTAGCCGCGGCCGGGGGTTGGCCCTGTCCCCGGCGTGCTCCAGGAGAATCTTGGCCACCCTGCCGTTAACATGCCTGAATGACAGGTCCTCCACCAGCGCCAGAAGGTGCTGCACCCGCCCCGCCAGGACCCGGTTGATATTCAGGGCTACCTGTGGGTAGGACTGGATGATGCCCTCCAGGGCATCCTTTCTCAACCCGTAAAGGACGGTGGGCACCATGGCCTGGGCGCTGGCCGGGTGGGGCCCGCCCACGAAGACGGGGACATCGTTGATGGACTCGCCGGGACGAATGAGATAGAGGATCTGCTCTTTGCCCCCGGCCGAGGTCTTGAATACCTTCACCAGGCCGGAGGCCACAAAGTACAGCTCGTCCGCGGGTTCACCCTCCAGGATGATCAGGCCCCCCTTCCCGGCCGCCTTTTCGAAGATAAGTTTCCCGATCGACTCGAGTTCACGAGGGCTCAGGCCGGAAAAGTAGGGGATAGATTGTAGGAGGTCGGTCCCTATGGCGGATTTCATTCAACGGTCCTCAACCGGGGGCTTTATATGGCCCTGGACATGGCCCTGGACATGGATAAGTCCCTGCCAAAATGTTAGACCTAATCACCGGTTGGCGTCAAGGCCGGGCCGGAGTTTGCGCCTGGGCGCCTCTCACTCTCCGGCCAGCTTGGCGGCGATGGCGGCCACGTGCCGGCCCTGAAACCGGGCCATGGCCAGGTCGTTCTCGGTGGGCTGGCGCGAGCCGTCACCGGCGGTGATGGTGCTGGCGCCATAGGGACTGCCGCCGGATATCTCGTCCAGGGAAAACTGGCGGGACTCGGAGTAGGGCAGTCCCACGATGACCATCCCCAGGTGGAGCAGGGTGATGTAGGTGGTGATGAGGGTTGTCTCCTGTCCGCCGTGCTGGGTGGCGGTGGAGGTGAAGGCACTCCCCACTTTGCCCACCAGGGCATTTTTCGCCCACAGGCCGCCCGTTTGGTCCAGAAAATTGCGCATCTGGGCGCACATATTTCCGAAGCGGGTGGGTATGCCCAGTATGATGGCGTCGGCATCGGCCAGGTCATCGGGCACGGCCATCGGAACGTGGGCAAAGGCGGCCCGGGCCGCTTTGGCCCCCGATTTCTCCAGGACCTCATCGGGCACCAGCTCGGGGACCTGAAGCAGCTCCACCCGGGCCCCCTCCACCTCCCCGGCGCCCTCGGCCACCGACTCGGCCATGCGGTATATGTGGCCATAGGAGCTGTAGAATATTATCTTCACTTTCATCGGAACGACCTCCTCTATGTTTTATCATACATTTTCAACCACCAGGGCCTATGAAGTCAAGGCGCCCGGTCAGGGGCGGATATTTGCTTCTTGACAGCCGGAAACGGCGGGGCCTATGATGGGATTCCCAGAGCGCCCAGAGCGCCCAGAACGCCCAGAGCGCCCAGAGCGTTTCGATATCAGGTTGGTGCGGAGCCTGGTCGGGGGAGAGCCCTGTCAGGGGAGAGGTGGGTGTTCTTGAATTGTCTTTGCCCCCGGAACGGGGAAACCTTCAGGAATATATTTCGCCCTGCGAGAGGCCCGAAATCCAGGCAATCCCTGCCAGGCGCCCCTGTGAGACCAATCTCCCAGGCTCACCGTACCAAGAAAGCCCGCCTGCCATGAGGGTGGTCATCCTCGGGGCCGGCTTCGCGGGGCTCAGCGCGGCCCTGGAGCTGGAGAGGTCTTGTGGGGACAC
>JAZFUS010000288.1:0-2230 GCA_036447315.1 Dehalococcoidia bacterium | reverse complement strand
CATGATTGCAGGGGAGGCCACATCCCGTGTGGCACCTCGTATCCCCCTCACCGAGGGGGAATCCAGAGTCCTCTCCCTGGTCGCACAGGGGATGAGCAACCAGCAGATAGCCGAAGCACTCTCGGTATCCTCCAAGACAGTCCGCAACCGGCTGTTAGTCCTCTTTCGCAAGCTCCAGGTAAGCAACCGCACTGAAGCTGCCCTGCATGCCGTTAGAGGGGGGCTGGTGGGCCTGGACCAGGAAGGGGCAGCCACCGGAGGTGACTTGGTCGCCAGCACACCGGTTCTGCCTGCCGGGGTGCCTGCAACATCATGAGAGCCGCCCTGGGGCGGTGGGGCCTCAGGCCTCAAACCGGGTGGGGAGGTGGGATGCTGGGTGGCCGGAGGGGGGCTCTGGGCACCGCCCTGACGGCTGCCTATTTCCTCGCCATGCCGGTGCTCTTGGCCGCGGCCTATGTTCTCCACACCGAGTTCCTGAACTACGGGGCCCCTACCTGGAGGACTGTCATTATCTATGGGATGGCTGCCCCCTTCGTAGGCTATCTCTTCCTGCGCCGGAGTCCGAAGGCCAGGCTCGCCGCATATGTCTTCCTGACGCTGGACATCCTCCGCTCTCTGGCCGCAGCCCACTATTTACCCATGTTTCTGGATGCCGGGCTGCTCCTCTTCCTGCAGACCGGCGGTATGCGCCGGGCCTTCCCCCCACTGAAAAGCTCGGCAATACACGCCCGCCTCAGGGCCAGGGCATCGATTGTTAGAGCCGCGTTAGGGCTTCTCTCCAGGAGGGGGATGGCTGCCCAGCGGATGCCGGCCGTGGTCGGTATCCCCGGGCCTGTGAACCCGGCCCCCCGGTTCCGGCCAAGCCTGGTCTCCTGGAACCTCACCAATAGCTGCAACCTCAGGTGTTCCCATTGCTACCTGGATGCCGGACACCGCCGGGACGGTGAGCTGAGCACCCAGGAGTGCTTCCGGGTCATTGACCAGATGGCATCCCTGGGGACCGAGATGCTTATCCTCACCGGGGGAGAGCCCCTGCTCAGAAAGGACATATATGACATAGCCCGGTATGCCTCCAAGAAAGACATGCTGGTGGTCATGGGCAGCAACGGCGTTCTGATAGACCAGGGGGTGGCCGTACGCTTGAAGGACAGCGGCCTCCAGGGGGTGGGCATCAGCCTGGACTCCCTCCACCCCCACCGGCACGACTCCTTCCGGGGGATAGAGGGCTGCTGGGAGAGGGCGGTGAGGGGCATAGATAGCTGCATAGAGGCCGGACTGCAGGTAATACTCCAGACCACAGCCACCCGGTGGAATCTGGAGGAAGTTCCCCAAATTATAAGCTTCGCCCAGGACCGGGGTGCCATCTCCTTTAACCTCTACTACCTGGTGTGCACCGGACGAGGCGAGGAGATGGCGGACATCACACCGCAGCAGTATGAGGAGAGTCTGTCCTATCTGGTGGAAGCCCAGGCCCTCCATCCCGGCATAATGGTGCGGGCCAAGTGCGCCCCTCACATCAGCCGCATCGCCCACCAGCGGGGCTCGCCCCTAACCGCCAGCGCCGGGTGCCCCGCCGGCACGGGCTACCTGAGGATAAGCCCTGAAGGCCAGGTTACCCCCTGCCCCTACCTTCCCCTGGAGGCGGGCAGCCTGCGGGAGGCCAGTCTCAAAGACATATGGGAGGGGTCACGCGTCCTTCAGGAGCTCCGGGATCCCCGGTTAGAGGGCCGTTGTGGTGCCTGCGAGTACGGCCGGGTGTGCACCGGCTGCCGGGCGAGAGCCTGGGCAACAGATGGCAAGCTGATGGGGGAAGACCCCTGGTGCTCTTACCAGCCGGGTAACGGTGGGCCACTCCTTACAGAAACAGAAGAGGTAGCCTGGACCCCGGATGCCGCAGCCAGGCTGCAGCGTATACCCTCTTTCATCCGGGGCCGGGTAAAACCGGCTATTGAGGCCCATGCCAGAAGCCAGGGCTGCACCCTGATAACCCCGGAGCTAATGGCTGAGATCAGAAAGGCTATGGGGCGACGCCCCGGATAAACCATGAATCGTAATAGCCCTTCCCTTAGGGCCGCTGGTGCTCCACCAGCTCTCCTCTATTTGCCACAAAGCTAACAGTCCGCTATTTCGTGATTCGGAGAGGCACCCTCTGGAGCTTACTCCCCACGTTTTCAGCCTCCAGTTCGTGAGGCTATGCTGACACTTGCGATGCCTGCAACTGTAACTTGAT
>JAZFUS010000287.1:0-2083 GCA_036447315.1 Dehalococcoidia bacterium | reverse complement strand
CTCCGGGCCGGTTCTGCACGATGACGTTGGGATTCCCCGGGATATACTTGCCCAGGTGCCGGGCTACCAGCCGGGCGTAGGCGTCATAGCCGCCGCCGGGTCCGAAGCCCACAACGAGGTTGATGGTCTTGCCCTCATAGAAGGGTTTGGCCGCCGGGGCCGGGGCTGGTGCCGGGGCCGGGGCCGGGGCGGGAGCCGGGGCCGGGGCCGGCTTGGGAGCCGGGGCCGGGGCGGGGGCTGGTGCCGGGGCCGGCCTGGGGGCCGGTGCGGGTGCTGGAGCCGGGGCCGGGGCCGGGGCCGGAGCGGGCTCCGGGGCCTTGGCGCAGGCAGTGGCCAGCAGCGCCGTCAGTAAGAAACCTATCAGGATCCATCGTTTTGCCATTGTTCCTCCTCCGTCGGGCTTCAAGCCCAATATGTTGGTGAACCATCCCCCGTTTCAGGGGGCTATTCCGTTATGGTCGGCTGATGACAGGCCCGACTTTATTCCTATGCAAGGTATTGTAGCACAAAAAGGTGGAAAATCAATAGATAGCAGCCCCCGCTCCGGACCCGGTCCTTGCGCTATCCGGCCACCACTTCCTTGAAATCGATGCCCATGTCCTCCATAACCACCTGCGCCGTGGCCCGCCCCCCCCCGGTTACCCCGGCCCCGGGGTGGGTGCTGCCCCCGGTCATGTAGAGCCTCTCCACCGGGGTCCGGTACCGGCCCCACCCGGGCAGGGGCCTGTTGGAATAGAACTGGTTCAGGAAGGCCGCTATGTGATGGATGTCGCCGTCCACAAAGGCGGGATTGGACCTCTCGAAGTCCAGGGGGCTGCTCATCCATCTCCCCAGGATGTTCTCCGGTCCCATGTTGGTGGTATGGCGCCTCACCTCCTCCAGAACGGCATCGCCCACCTCCTGCTTCCTGTCGTCCCAGGATGCCGCCCCACCGTCTTTCAGCCGGTAGGGTTCATAGTGGTAGAGGTACATGGTATGCTTGCCCGCCGGGGCGCGGGTCGGGTCCGTCAGGGTAGACACCACGACCAGGGGCATCCGGCTGGACGGGATACCGTGGTTGAACCCCTCGAAGGCGCCGATGAAGTCCTCCATGAAGGGGGCGACCTCCACCATGGCGGACCTATCCACATCACCGCCGGCTTTGTATTTGGGGGCTTCATTGAGGGCCAGCGCCTGGTTGAAGGCCGAAAAACTGCTCGGCCTCAGGTGCCGGACCCTGTCCCGGAAACCTTCCGGCAGCTCCTCCCCGCTTAACATCTCCAGGAAGAGCTGCTTCACATTCAGATTGGAAACTATGGCCCGGCGGGCGGAGACCTCCTGCCCGTCCCCCAGCACCACCGCCCTGGCCTCACCGCCCACCACCTTGACGGCCGTCACCGGACTCGACAGCATTATGGTGCCCCCGTTGTCCCTCAGGAAGGCCGCCAGGGCGTCGGTCAGCGCGCCCGAGCCCCCCTCGGCAAAAGCCACACCCCAGCGGTGGAAGTGGGGGAAGCCGAACATGTAGCCGCCGGTCCCCTTCTCCCAGGGTCCTATCATCACCTCCGAGGCGAACCGCGCCAGCGCTATCCTCATCTGCTCGCTCTCGAACCACTCCTCGGCCATATCCATGGTGCTGGACAGCATCACCCTCAGGAACTCCCGGCCCCCCTCACTGCTGTCCATCGAGGACACCAGCTGGCCAAAGGGGGGCGGCGGGGAGAACGTGGGTATGCCTCCCGCCTTGAGGGTCGGCACGGCGGCCTCGCAGAACCGGAGATAGGTCTCCGCATCCCGCGGGGAGAACTGGGCTATGGACTCGCAGGTCTTGTCGATGTCGCGGTGGACCACCAGGGCCCTCTCATCGGGAAAGACCACGGCCAGCTGGGGATCGGGGAATATATACTTGAGCCCGTATTTGGACTTGAGCCCCAGCTCGTCCCGGTGGATGAGAGGGTTGGCCTGGATGGTCGCCTGCATGGTGGCCGCCGGGTCATGTTTGAACCCGGGCACGGTCAGCTCACTGCTGATGACGCCGCCACCCACATGGTCCATCATCTCCACCACGCAGACATCCAGTCCCGCCTTGGCCAGGTAGCAGGCC
>JAZFUS010000286.1:0-4174 GCA_036447315.1 Dehalococcoidia bacterium | reverse complement strand
GAATCCTTTCCGGCATGTTCGCTATCAATCATTTCCGCTGTGCAGCCATCAAATCTTCCGCTTCAGCCTCCCAAATGCAGGATAGTCTATCAGAATAAGAATCCCAGTCAGTTAGCTCGCTAAATATTTCTCGGAATCTATCCCCATGACCTACGCATCAATAACTCTCCTGGTTTGTTTGTCCTTCTTAGTATCATTGTTGGATTTGTAGTCCTGACATAGCTCTTCTGCTTGGTGCATACCAGTGAGAAGCGCTTCAGCGATTTTTCCTCGCAATTCCTCTATTGCAGGCGGTAGAGAGGGTTGTTCCAGCGGATCGATTATGGGGCCGAAATGGACCACTGTTCGCGCTCCTGGTAGTGGAATCATTTGTTTGTCCCAGCGTTTGACCAAGTTAATTTTCCTATTGGAGGCGGCTACCATTGGAACCAACACAGCACCGGAACGCTTTGCTATTAGGGCTGCTCCTGGTCGAACTTGGTAAGCTGGGCCCTCCGGTCCATCAACTGCTACAAGTGCATCATAACCATTCTTGACCAGATCGATGACCTTTGCAACACCTTTTGCCCATCTTAATGATTTAGGATCCTTGCCAAGGAAGACCACACTGATTTTCCTTCGACGAGCAAAATGGGCTAATATGTGTCCACCATGGTTATTGCGAACCATAATGACCGCCCGGGAATCTTGCCCGAACATCCTGGGATACACACCGAGATTAATGAAATTGTGACCATGCCAACCCACGAATATCACCGGACGACCCTGTTCCTTTACCTTGAAAATCTCGGCGTCTCCAACAGGTATAAATCTAATCCACCGCATGACTACCTTATTTGCTAGAGTTAGGAACTCACCAGCCAAGAACGACCACACGCCTATCCTCTTTTCCGGGCATAGATAATTCGTGCTACATTTGAACTGCCCCCAAAGACTATACCACACTGTACTGGTTCTGAGGGGGCAAGTCTTCAATAGCCAGGTGGGTGGTAGCTTGGAGAAAGTCTGGTTGATTCTGGGTGCTACCACCCAGGGCGGCGATGGCCGCGGGAACTGGAGACTGACAGGCTTTGGTTGCACATGACCAAGCAATCCGCCCATTTGTCACTTGAAAGTAGATCGCTCCACCCTTTTATTGCCCCAAGTGCTGGTAATATGAGGGATGGGGTCAGATGCTGAGACTGAAGGCCGGTTCAGCCCTGCCACTTTCGGTATCCAACAACAGGGCATCAGGAAAACCTAACCTTTTGGTTAGGTAACAACCTACACTTTAGGTGAGGAAAACCTATCTTTGGGGGGGGGGACATGGAACTGCTCCAACACCTATATTAGTCATGTATATCAAATCTTTTGACTCGAGTGGGTGTCCGGACCAGGGCGGTTATTATGAATGGCCTTGTCAATTTATCTGGAAGCAGTCGGTATCCGGCTTTTGCCGAGGGCGACCTGAAACGGGCGGCCAGGGGGAACCCTGCCCCGGACCCGCCTGCCGGGTCGGGCGACGGGGCATCGATACTTTGATACAATTGACTGAGTCCCGGACATCGAATCCGGAGGCGGCGCGTGACCTTACAGGGCCTATTTCTGTATCGCAGGCCCTGTCTACCATCAATAGCATAAACTCCGCCATTACTCATTCGTCAGACCTTACCCAGGCCCTGAACGATGTCCTGGATGCGGTCCTGCGGGTCACCCACGCCGAGGGCGCGGAGGTCTTCCTCAGGGAGGAGCCCAGCCGGGATATGGTCCTGTCCGCCTACCGGGGGCTGTTTCGCGGCTCTTTCTATCAGATCCCCCGCTTCCATCCGGGCATCGGATTCCCCGGTCTCTTGGCGGCCACCGCCGAGCCCATCGTCACCACAAACCTTCCGGAGGACTCACGCTATCTGCGAAGCAAGGTCAAGGAGAAGGGCTTCCGGTCCTACGTATGCGTGCCGCTGATGGATGACGGGGGGGTTTTGGGGAGCCTTAATATCGCTTACAGGCACCGGGAGGAGGATATCCTGTCCCACCTGCAGTTCTTATCCTGGGCGGCGAGCCCCCTCAGTGCCGCCGTTCAGCTCGGGAGGTTGCGGGTCCAGGACTTGATTGCTCGCTATCAGGCCGAGCCGGGGCCGGACCCGGAGCCCGGCCTCGACCACGTCCTGAATCATGTCCTGGAGAAAATGGTGGCGGCCGGCCAGGCCGATGGTGGTGCGGTGATGCTGCGACACCCTCTTCAGGAAACGCTGAGAAGCGGTGTGACCGCGGGGGTTTTCCAGGACACCCCCGGCTGCGGTTTTTCCTGTGGCGAGGCCGGCGGCTGTCCGGCCCTGGCCAGGAGGGAATCGGTGGTGCTGGTGGGCCCTCGCCGCTCCTGGGAGCCGGCGTGCCGGGCGGTAAACCAGGGGATGAAAATGGTGGTCTGCGTGCCCCTGCTGGCGGACGGTGTGGCGGGAGTCATAGCCCTGGGGTACCGGGGTTTAAGCACCCTGCCGCCCACCAGAAATGTGGGTATGCTCTCGGCCATGGCTGCCCGAGCCGCCCTGGTGGTCAGGAACGTTGCGCATTACCTTGAAACGCAGGAGCCGGCCACATCCGGTGACAGAGGTCGCACCCCCGGGAAGGGTGAAGGCGCGTTGCATCGAGGCGGGGTACCGGCCACGGGGAAGCCGCCCCAGACCGCAACCGGAGGACCCTCTGAGTCCCCTCCCGCCCTGGACATTCGCTGCTTCGGACGTTTCCGTATATACAGGGATGGGAGGCTGCTGCGCCCCTCCAACTTCCCGCGACGCAAAGCCCTCACGGCGCTGAAAATCCTTATAACACGCCAGGGGAAGCCCATACCTAAAGATGCCCTCATCGAGTTCCTCTGGCCGGAGGGGGACCCCGAGACGGCAGGAAACAGGCTTTATGGGGTCATCCACGCGCTGAGACGGGGTCTGGAATCTCAAAAGTACCCGGGGGCCCCTCCTTTTATTCTCACCGATGGCGACAGCTACCGTTTCAACATGCAGGCCCCCTACCGGCTCGATGTGGATGAGTTTCTCCAGGGCGTCAAGCGGGGGGAGGAGCTGGAAGCGGGGGGGGATGTGGGACCGGCTCTGAAGGTGTACCGGGCGGCCGCCCGGCTCTACACCGGGGACTTCCTGGAGGAGGACCGCTACAGCGACTGGTGTTCCCCGGAGCGTGAGTACCTGCGAGAGAGATACCTCTTTCTGCTTCATAGGATAGCCCTTCTCCTGGCCGAAAATGGGGAAATGGAGAATTGCGTTAAATACTACCGGCGGGCCCTCCTGGCGGACAACCTGCGGGAGGAAACCCATCGGGAGCTGATGCGCTGCCTGTGGCGAGCGGGAAGGCGCGACGAGGCGTTGCGGCAGTACCGGACATGCCGGGCGCTTTTGGCCGATGAGCTGGGGGTGGACCCCCTGGAGGAAACGGAAAACCTGTATGTTCAGGTCCTGGGGGATGGGTGCCGGGACAGCCGCTCCCAGACCAAAATTGAGGTGAGCCGAACCGTCTCCCGGGAAATTTCGTGACCCCGGTGTAAGCCGGATGTAAGCCCTGTGCTTTATAACATAAAGCACAGGGCTTTGTTTATGGAGGGCATGGCTGATTTCCTGGCGCATGTACGGAGCAGAGAATGGGTCTCGCGTCCCGCCCCACCATTTTTAGGTAGTGTCTTCCATGCGAATTGGGTGTCAATAACCACTTCATCCTCTGTGGGCGTGGTCTATGATAGTGAAAATAAAAAGGTTACGGGAAAGACAAAATTTTTTTGCGAGAATATCGTGAAAATGCACACAAAGGGCACCGGCCGATGATGGGGCGGCGCTGGCGGCACCCCGTTTCCCCCTTCAAGCTGGGGACGGCGCTGTTGATGGCGTCGGTGCTCCTTATCCTCAACAGTACGTCGATCTTGGCCCAGGGGCCCTCTCCGGAGTACCGGGAGTTTCCCCTGATCGGCAGCCGCCTGGCCGTTTGGGGCGCGGCCCAGCTCCACCTCATGTTCGCCGCCTTCGTCCTGGCGGTGCCCCTGTTCGTCCTCTTCATCGAGATCATAGGGTGGAGAAAGAAGGAGGAGCGCTTTGACCGGGTGGCCCATGAGCTGGCCCGGCTCCTCCCCCCCGCCTACGGATTCACCGCCATCACCGGCGCCTTTCTCGGGTTTTTCCTTTTCACCCTCTTCCCC
>JAZFUS010000285.1:0-3008 GCA_036447315.1 Dehalococcoidia bacterium | reverse complement strand
GCCAAAGGCGGCAGGTTGTATGACAAGTGGTGGAAAGAGCAAGGGGCCGCGGAGCCCACCGGTGATCACGCCCTCTGGGCCACTCAGGACACCAATGTCCGTTCCGGCCCCGCTACCTGGCGCTGCAAGGAGTGCCACGGCTGGGACTACAAGGGCAAGGGTGGGGCCTATTCCTCGGGCTCCCACTTTACCGGGTTCCCCGGCGTCCTGGGCGCCGCCTCCACCACAAGCCGGGATGACCTCGTTGCCATAATGAAGGGCAGCAAGGACTTCCGTCACGACTTCACCGCGACGCTGGGCGACGATAATATCGGGCACCTGGTGGACTTTATGAAAAACGGGCTCATCAATGATACCCTGTTCATAGACTATGCCACGGCAAAGCCCATAAGCGCCGATCTTGGCAGCGGCAAGTCACTATTCGAGACCACCTGTGCCCTGTGCCACGGCACCGATGGAAAGCAGATAGTGATCGACGGGATGGGAATCGGTGAGATCTCCCGCGATGAGCCCGCCGTGGAGATTCTCCATAAGATAAGGGTCGGCCAGCCCGGCACCGCCATGCCATCGGCTGTGGTGAATGGCTGGTCATCAAAGGATGCGGCGGACGTTTTGGGATACATTATGACGCTGCCCTAACATCGATGGGGCAGACACGGTCAAGGACGAAATGAATTGGGGGCAGGTTGGGGACATCTCCGGCCTGCCCCCAATTTGCGAGACAGCCAGGTGTAACCAGGCCGGGCAATAAAGGGAGTCGAAGGGTCCCGGCCAAACATCAATGAATACACCCTCTCACAGGGGAATGAATACACCCTCTCACAGGGGAAAGTGAACCATTGTGAATGAGTAAAGCCACCGAACAGGATAGAGACGGGATCTCCCGGCGCCGGTTCCTGGGGTATTCGGCGGCGGCGGCAGTCGCCTTCATGGCCGCTGTGCTGGGCTTCCTGGGCATAGGCGCCGTCCTCTCCCCGGCCCTCAAGGATAAGAAAGAGGGTGAGTGGGTAAAGCTGGGGGCCATTTCCCGGTTCACTGAGGGCCGTCCCCACCTGGCGAACTTCATCCTGAAGGTCAAGGACGGCTGGCTTGAGACCAGCGTCGCCAAGTCGGTATGGGTGGTGGCCCAGCTCCAGGGAGGCATAATTGTCTTCAACTCCCGGTGCACCCACCTGGGCTGCATTGTGGACTGGAAAGATGCCGAAAAGGGTTGGGCCTTCTATTCCCCGTGCCACGCCGGGGTGTTCGGTGCTGACGGCACGGTGCTGGCGGGACCCCCGCCCCGTCCCCTGGACACCCTCCTGTCCATGACCGAGGGTGGCAACCTGTGGTGTCGCTACGCGGACTTTGTGGTGGGCATCCCTGAGAAGAAGCCGGCATGAAAAGGGGCGAAATGCGCTCATCCCGGGACGAGCGGGGCCGGTTCCTTAGCCGCGGATACCGGTGGGTGGACGAACGGGTAGGGTCAACCGACATACTGATCGCCCTGTTCAAGAGGCCCATTCCCCCGGGGGTGGGCCTCTGGTATACTATCGGCTTTGCTGCCGTGTTCGTTTTCGTGAACCAGGCCGTCACCGGGGCCTTGCTGGCCATGTACTATGCCCCAACCCCGGACCACGCCTATGATAGCATTCTGTACATCAACAACGAGGTCGCCCTGGGCAGCGTGGTGCGGGGTCTGCATCACTGGGGGTCCAGCGCTTTACTGGTGCTGGTGGTGCTCCACGCCATAGTGGTCTTTGTCATCGCGGCCTACAAGTATCCCCGGGAGATCACCTGGGTGCTGGGGGTGCTCCTGCTCCTAGTGGTGCTGGGCTTCTCTTTCACCGGCTACCTGCTGACCTGGGACGAGAAGGCCTATTGGGCAACCGCTGTGGGCACCAATATGGCGGGCACCATCCCTTACGTAGGGGACTGGATGCTAAATGTTATGAGGGGTGGAAGCGAGCTGGGCGCCATGACGCTCACCCGTTTCTACACCCTGCACGTCATGGTCCTGCCTGCCGCCCTGATAGCGCTGCTGGCCGCCCACCTCTTTCTGGTTATCAGGCAGGGCGTCTCGGTGCCCCCGGGACGGTGGGAGGTCGAACCCGCCGTGTCGCCGCCTGAAGGCGGCAGTGTATTTAAACATGAACCCATGCCACTCCAACGCAGGGAGGAATATAACAGTCGCTACCAGGCATTCAAACGCCGGGGGCGCCCATTCTGGCCCGATATCATCGTGGAGGATGCCCTGGTGGCCCTGGCGGTGTTCCTGGGCTTGCTCCTCCTCACGGTGCTCTGGGAGGTGCCCCTGGAGGCCCGTGCCGATCCCACCAACACCGCCTATGTACCCCGCCCCGAATGGTACTTCATGTTCGCCTTCCAGCTGCTTAAAGTGTTCCCCGGCTATCTGGAATGGGTGGGAATAGCCGTGGTCCCCACGGTGGGGCTGCTGGTTCTTGCCCTCCTGCCTTTCTACGACCGCCACCCCCGTCGGCGGCCCCTGGTACGTCCCGTGGCCCTGGCCTCAGGCGGTGTGGCCATGGCGGCGATAGTGGTGTTGACCATTGTGGCCTTCGCGACCACGCCCTCTTCCAGCGCGGAGGTGGGCAGGCAGCGCCTGACCACGCCCCAAATAGCCGGCCGGCTGCTGTTCGAGGCCAACTGCACCGCATGCCACAGCCTGGGGGGAAAGGGGGGCACCTCCGCCCCACCGCTGGACGGAATCACCAACCGGATGGACCACGCCTTCGTACACGAATACATCGAGGACCCCAGGTCCATAAACCCCGACGCCGTCATGCCCCCCTTTCTCCGCTACCCGGATGTGAACAAACTGGGCCATGTTGATACCGAGTATATCGTGGAGTACCTGGAGGCATTCAGGGCCCAGGGGGAATAAACGTGGAGCGTGGATTCCTATGATACAGCTGCGGAAGTATACAGGTCCGGCCCTCGTAGCCCTGGCGGTGTTGGTGGCGGTGTTGGTGGTGGGAGGGCTCTATTGGTGGGAGCAGAGGACACGG
>JAZFUS010000284.1:0-4763 GCA_036447315.1 Dehalococcoidia bacterium | reverse complement strand
CTGGCGCTTCAGGTGAGTGTTGCCCGGGCCGCGGGCCTGCCACGGCTGGCCCTCTGTCCCGGCTACCTGGGGGAGCGGTTCTGTGTCGGGACGCTGGGCCTGCCGCGCGAGGCCGTCATACGGACGGGCGACCATATCGGGTTCGCCCTGGAGGAGTGCCGGGAGAGCGGGCTTCAGGGAGTGCTTCTGGTGGGGCATCTGGGGAAGCTGGTCAAGGTGGCGGCCGGCATCTTCAACACCCACCATAAGGTGGGCGATGCCCGGATGGAGACCATTGCCTCCTATGCGGCCCTTCAGGGAGCCGGCCGGGAGGTGATCGCGGAGATTATGGAGCAGGATTCCGCCGAGGCCACGGTGGCTATCCTGAGGAAGCATGGGCTGATGCCGGCCTTCGACCGGATTGCGGAGAGGGTTGTGGAGCGGGCCTCCCGCCTGGTGGCGGGCGGCCTGGGGGTGGAGTGCTTCCTTCTGGACCTGAAGGGAGAGGTGCTGGGGCAGTGTCCGGCGAAAAGGTCAGCGTAATCGGGATGGGGCCGGGGTCCGAGGACTACCTCGTGCCCCTGGCCAGGAGAAAAATCGAGGAGGCCGATGTTCTGGTGGGCAGCGGCCGTATGACAGGGCTTTTCCCGGCGAAAGAGAGCCATGCCCTGGACTTCGCGGGGGAGCCCCCCGGAACGGTCCGGTTTATCCTGGAGAACCGCCGCCGAAAGGTGGCCGTGCTGGTCTCGGGAGACCCGGGCCTCTATAGCTTCCTGGGGGTGCTGGCCCGCTATCTCGACCCCGGGGAGTACGAAGTGATACCGGGGATAAGCTCCGTGCAGCTCGCCTTTGCCCGGCTGGGGGAAAGCTGGGAGGACGCCGCTGTCCGCTCCATTCACGGACGCGACCTGGAGGGGCTCGTGGATGTGGTGAGGGAGCACGGCAAAGTCGCCCTGTTGACCGATGGGCGCCTCTCCCCCCGGGACATCGCCGCCCATCTCATCGAGGGGGGCATAAAGGACAGAGACCTGGTGGTGTGCCGGAACCTTTCCTACCCCGATGAGACCGTCACTCGCGCCGGTATCGAGGATGCCGTGAACCTGACGGCGGACGATGGCCTCTGCATCGTGATCATCCAGGAGAAACGGGCATGACGGGGAAGTTCTACGGCGTGGGCGTCGGCCCGGGCAGTCCCGACCTGCTGACCCTGCGGGCCAAACGGGTGCTGGAGTCGGTCGCGGCGGTATATGTTCCCCGGGCCACCAGCGGTGGAGACAGCCTGGCCCGCTCCATTCTGGAGGGGGTGCTCGACCCCCGCACCCGGTACATCGAGCTCGACTTCCCCATGGTGAGGGAAAAAGAAGCCCTCCTGGAGCACTGGGACCGGGCTGCCGGGGAGATGGCGACCCGCCTGCATCGGGGAGAGGACGTAGCCTTCGCCACCCTGGGCGACCCCCTGCTCTATTCCACGTATAACTATCTGTTGGCCACCCTGCGGGCCAGGTTTCCGGAGATACCGGTGGAGACCGTGCCCGGAGTCACCTCGATCAGCGCCGCCACCGCCCTGGCCAACCTGCCCCTGGCCGAGAGGGATGAGGCCCTGGCTATCCTCCCCGTTCCCGGCGACCCCAAGAAGCTCGAGAAAATCCTGGGCCAGTTCGAAAGCGTGGTACTGATGAAGATCGGGGCCCGGCTGGGGATGGTGCTGGAGGTCCTGGGCCGGATGGGGCTCATGGAACGGGCGGTGCTGGTGAGCCGGGCCGGCCTGCCGGGGGAGACCCTGGTCTCGGACCTGTCTTCAATAAAGGACCAGGGGCTGGGCTATCTATCCATAATCATAGTCACCCGGAGGGGACGGGAGGGGAAATGAAGGTCTATTTTATCGGCGGCGGGCCGGGGGACCCGGAGCTGCTCACCATCAAGGCCCACAGGGCTATTTCTGGGGCCGATATAGTGGTCTATGCCGGCTCTCTCATCAACCCCCAGATACTCAACAATACCCGGCCCGGAGCGGAGCTTCTCGATTCCGCGGCCATGACGCTGGAGGACGTTCTGGCTGTCTTCTCCCGGGCCCGGGAGAAGGGGAAGACCGTGGCCAGGGTCCACAGCGGCGATATCTCCCTGTTCAGTGCCGCCCAGGAGCAGATGGACTGGTGCCGGGAGAACGGGGTGGACTTCGAGGTTATTCCGGGGGTGAGCTCCTATATGGCGGCGTGTGCCTCTCTGAACCAGGAGCTGACCCTGCCCGGGGTGAGCCAGACGGTGGTCCTGACCAGGATGGGGGGGAGGACCCCGGTGCCGGAGGGGGAGGAGCTATCGAACCTGGCCAAGATCGGGGCCACCATGGTGATTTTCCTTTCCGTCCACAACATAGCGGAGGTGGCGGAGCGGCTCATGGAGGCCTATCCTCCCGAGACGCCGGTGGCCGTGGTGGAGAAAGCCTCATGGCCCGAGGAGACCATCGTCCGGGGCACCCTCCAGGACATCGCGGAGCGGGTAAAGCGGGCCAAAATAGACAGGACGGCCCTTATCATCGTGGGCCGGGTGCTGGGGGCGGAGTACGAAAAAACCAGGCTCTATGCCGCCGACTTCAAACACTCCTACCGGGAGGGGGCATGACGTGTGCCCTGGTGGCCCTCAATGTCGCCGGCGCCCGGACGGCGGAGCGGATAGGCCGGGGCCTCCCCGGCTCCGAGCTCTATCTCCTCGAGGGCGCCCGGCGTGAGGATACCGGGCCCGGCGCCACGGGTTTTGACTCCTTGAGCGAGCTGGTGGGCCGGATATTCCCCCGCTACAGTGAACTGGTGTTCATCATGGCCCTGGGGATCGTGGTCAGGGTCGTGGCCCCTCACCTTCGGGACAAGCACTCCGACCCGGCGGTGGTGGTGGTGGACGAGGGGAATGGCTTCGCCATAAGCCTGCTTTCGGGACACGAGGGAGGGGCCAATGACCTGTCCCTCCGGGTGGCCAACGCCTGTGGGGCCCGGCCGGTTATCACCACCGCCTCCGAGGCCCGCAAACCACTGATTGTGGGCATCGGCGCCCGGCGGGGGGTGGAGCAGCGGCAGGTAACGGGGGCGGTGAAGGAGGCCCTGGCCCTGGCGGGAAGGGAGCTCCCCGAGGTCAGGTGGCTGGCAACCATAGACCTCAAGGAGGACGAACCGGGGCTGCTGGCCGCCGGAGAGGAGCTGGGTATCCCCCTGCGCATCATCTCCAGGGAGGCGGTGGGCAACTTCAGGGGCGACTACAGCCGGTCCCCTCGGGTCGAACAACTCATCGGGGTGGAAGGAGTCTGTGAACCATGCGCACTGCTGGCCGGAAACAGTCCCCGGCTCATATTGCCCAGGAGGAATCTGGGGGGGGTAATGGTGGCCATAGCGGAGGAAAGCTCTATGTAGTGGGCATCGGCCCGGGACCGGTGGCGGAGATGAGTCCTCGGGCCCAGCGGGCCATCGAGGCCTGCGATATAATCATCGGCTACAAAACTTATGTCAAGTTGCTGGGCGGGCTGGTGGAGGGGAAACAGGTGGTCCCCTTCGGCATGGGGCAGGAGCTGGTCCGGGCCCGGAGGGCCATCGAGGAGGCCCTTTCCGGGAAAAGGGTGGCCCTGATAAGCAGCGGGGACCCGGGCATATATGGCATGGCGGGGCCTGTCCTGGAGGTGCTCCGCCGCGATTCACGCGTCCTGGACCTGGAGATCGTGCCGGGGATCCCGGCTTTAAGCTCCTGCAATGCCAGCCTGGGGGCCCCTTTGATGAACGACTTCGCCGTGATAAGCCTCAGCGACCTGCTGACGCCAGCTGAGGTCATCATGGAGCGGCTGGAGGCGGCGGCCCGGGTGGACCTTGTGGTTGTCCTCTATAACCCGCGGAGCACAAAGCGGAGCCGCCTGTTGGGAGAGGCGCGCCGGGTCCTGCTGAAGTACCGGTCCCCCCAGACCTGGGTGGGTATCGTGAAGAACGCGGGGCGCGAGGGGGAAGAGGTCCTTATTGCCGACCTGGCTTCCCTGCCCGAGTCCGAGATAGACATGCAGACCACGGTGATCGTGGGCAACTCCAGCACCCTGGTCCATGAGGGCTGGATGGTGACCCCCAGGGGTTACGGGGACGACAAATGAATCCGGTGACACCCCTCCTGGGGTTTCTGCTGGGCCTGGAGCATGCCCTGGAGCCCGACCACCTGGCGGTGGCCGGGGTGGTGAGCCAGAGGCGAAACCCCTGGCGTTCCGCGGCGGCCTGCCTTTTCTGGGGACTGGGCCACAGCTTCATCCTGGT
The DNA here is from genome assembly GCA_036447315.1 of Dehalococcoidia bacterium. Classification (GTDB taxonomy): domain Bacteria; phylum Chloroflexota; class Dehalococcoidia; order JACVQG01; family JAZFUS01; genus JAZFUS01. Next base: position 510 of record JAZFUS010000284.1, on the reverse strand, counting down.
GGTCCTGGGGCTGCTGGTGCTGGTCCTCGGTCTGGTCCTGCCCCCCTGGATCGATAGGTTTGCCCAGTTTGCCGTGGGGGGCACCCTGGTGCTTATGGGGCTGATCTTGGGGTGGCGGCTGCTGAGGCAGCGGCGGCATGCCCACCACCATACGGGCTCAGAGCCCGCCGGCCCCGAGCCCTATAACCCCGGTACCGGCCTCATGGGGAACAGGGGCTTTTTTCTTATCGGCAACCTTCACGGCCTGGCGGGTGGCGGCACCCTGATGCTGCTGATAGTGTCCACCAGCAAGTCCCTGGCCTCGGGCTTCCTCTTTCTGGGCATTTTCGCCCTGAGCTCCATGCTGGGCCTGGTCCTGGTGGCGGTGGCCCTTACCGTTCCCTACAGGGTCCGGGGCCTAAATCTGAGGGGGCTCCATACCGGCCTGACCCTGCTGGTGGTCCTGTTCAGCGTCCTGCTGGGAGGCGGCATGATGTGGACCTCTATCGCCTCGGGCCTCTTTGCCGGGTG
>JAZFUS010000283.1:0-4874 GCA_036447315.1 Dehalococcoidia bacterium | reverse complement strand
ATCTGGGCCTCGGGATCGCCCAGGTCCTCCCCGATGAGCCTCTGGGCCTCATAGTTGTCCTGGCCCCAGATAAAGGAGGCATCCCGAAATTCGATCTGCCCGTCGTGTATCCAGAGGTAGGTGGGCCGGGAGGCCTTCCCGGTGATCACCAGGTGCTGGAAGCCGGCGTGCTTCAGCTCGGGCCCCCAGAAGCCTCCGGCGTTGCCCGTGCCGTAGATGCCCGTTTCCGGGGATTTTCCGCTGACTTGAAACCGGGACGCGGAGCTATCCGGGTACCCGTTGAAGAGCCCGGCGCCGAAGATCAGGGGGTTGGCGGGGTCCAGGGCGTCAACGCCGGTGGGGGCGTGATTGTAGAGCAGGTAGGCATTGAGGCCGATCCCGCCCAGGTAGAGGCGAAGTAGCTCCTCGGGGATCTCTCTGGTGCTGGCCTCTTCTTTACTGAGGTCTATGTAGGCTATCTGTTCCACCCTGGGTCTCCTTTCGCAGCACCTTGCCCCTTATCTTGGCCACCTCGGGTGTCACCCAGGTGATCCTCCACTCCTGGCCGCAGTGGGGGCACTGTATCTCCCCCTGGGCCCAGGGGACGACCATTCTCCCCCCCAGGCAGCGCATACATCTCAGGGTATATCCCTCTTTTTTCAACAGGGCCCTCCTGAATCTGTTCTGGAATTTTCTCAGTATAGCATGAAAGGGATAAATGCGGCCAGCCTTGGCTTTTTGAGACGGCTTACTATATAATTACCGGTGATTGCGGTAACCATCGGCGGCCCAAATTCGAGTCGGCAGGAAGGTGCGAACATGGCACGCGTGTCATTTGTGGAAAAGGAGGGGGCGGCGCCCGAGGTGAGGGAGATATTTGAGCGCATGGAGTCCCGGGGGGCCCGGGTGCTCAATCTCTACAAGGTGGTGGGCCACAGCCGGGGAGTGCTGCGCAGTTTCGTCAGGCTGGGCAGCGGCCTGCTTCAGCATACCCAGCTCGATCCCAGGCTCCGGGAGCTGGCCATCCTGAGGATAGCCACGGTGACGGGAAGCGAGTACGAATGGAGCCAGCATCTGCCCTTTGCCCGGGAGGTCGGGGTGAGCCCCGAACAGATCGAGGCTGTCAGGGACTGGGAGCGGGGCGGGCACTTCGATGACAGGGACCAGGCGGTCCTCCGCTATGTGGATGAGGTCACCCGGAATGTGACCGTTCCCGATGAGGTTTTCGCCGGCCTGCGCCGCCATTTGGATGAGGTGAGCATCGTGGAGCTGACCCTGTCTATCGGCTTCTGGGGAATGGTGGCCCGCCTCCTGGTCCCTCTCCAGGTGGAGGTGGAGGACGAGCTGCCGGGTTCCTCGGCCGAGCTGCTGGGCCGGTCCGGGGGTCCGGGGGGTTCTTAACAGGCCTGGGATGCCGGGGTCGCACTCGACCAACATGACATGATGGGATAAGGTATATGTTTGAAAAATTCTTTGAGGTGATAAAGGGCCGCCACGACTATGCGCGGGAATGGAAAGCGCGCACGGGGCGGCCGGTATTCGGCTATATGTGCACCTATCTGCCGGAGGAGATCCTCTATGCCGCGGACATCCTCCCGGTGAGGATTCTGGGCAGCCACGAGCCCCAGGATGTGGTCGAGCCCCACATTCACAGCATGTTCTGCTCTTTCTGCCGGGACGTGCTGGGCCAGGGGCTCACGGGGAAGTACGACTATCTGGACGGTATAACCATGGGGCATACCTGTCTCCACATTCAACAGGCCTTCTCCAGCTGGCAGATGCACGCGCCCGTGCCCTATAGCTACTACATGTGGGTGCCCGCCGGGACCCAGAAACCCCAGGCCAAGGACTGCCTGCTGGCCGAGCTTCAGGGGTTCCGGGCGTCCCTGGAGGAGTGGTTGGGGCGGGCCATCCCGGATGAGGCCCTGGACAACGCCATAGAGGTCTTCAATACCAATCGCCGCCTCCTGCGGCAGGTCTACGAGCTCCGAAAGAGTGACCCCCCGGCCATCTCCGGCGCCGAGGCCATGGGGGCGTCCCTGGCCAGTATGCTCATGGACAAGGAGGAACATAGCCGGCTGCTGGAGGCGGAACTGAAGGGGTTGTCGGGGGGGAGGAATGGGGGCGCCCCGGGGGTCAGGCTGATGCTGGTGGGCGGCCAGAACGATGATATCGAGTTTGTGCGGCTGGTGGAGGAGCTGGGGGGCTCGGTGGTCATCGACGACCACTGCACGGGCAGCCGCTATTTCTGGCAGGAAGTGGTTCCGCAGAAGGACAGGCTCATGGCCCTGGCCTACCGTTACCTGGACGGTCCCCCCTGCCCCACCAAGGACATTGAGGGAGAGCACCTGCGCCTGGGCCATATCCAGGGCCTGGCCCGGGATTACAACGTTCAGGGGGCCATACTCATTCAGCAGAAGTTCTGCGACCCCCATGAGATCGACAATCCCGCCATCCAGAGGGTGCTGAAGGAAGAGGGTATTCCCACCCTGTTTCTGGAGTTCGACATTACCATCCCCAGCGGCCAGTTTCGCACCCGCGTCGAGGCCTTTCTGGAGATGATCCAGATGGGGATCGAATAACGGAGGGCATGACGGATGATACTGAAGCCTGATTACCAGACAAAACCCCTTGAAGCCTGGAAGGCGGCCAAGCAGTTCCGGGCCAACCATTTTCAGGAAATCGTGACCGCCCGGGAGAAGGGCAAACTCCTGGGTGTGGGCATGATAGATTTCTGGCATTCCATCATGGGCGGGATCGACGGACTGCTCTACTATACCCCCGAGGCCTGGGTGTCCAGCATAGATATAAATCCGGAGCTGGCCACCCGCTGCATCGAGGCCGCCGACGCCCGGGGCTACGGACGGGATTTCTGCGGCTATATCAGGCTCTACTACGGCGCCATGTTCGCCGATATAAACCCCTTCGGCGGCCCCTTCCCCACCCCGGACCTCGCCGTGACCCAAGCGTTTTGCTCCATCTCGGGCAAGTGGTATCAGCCGGTGGCCGAGCACCTGGGCATCCCCACCTTCGCCATCGACAGGCCGCTGAACCTGCCCTGGAGGCCGTTAAAGGACAGCATCGTGGACTACCAGGCCTCTCAATTTCATCAGCTTATCGAGTGGTTGGAGAAGGTCACCGGGCGAGAGTTCGACGATGAAAAGTTCATCGAAGGCACCTATAATATGTGTCGAACGCAGGTGCTGTGGGCGGAGATCTGCCAGCTCAACCAGGCCGTCCCCGCCCCCCTGGACTTGAAGACCATGTACGGGCTGTGGTTCCCCACCATCGTGGACAGCGCCAACCCGGAGGCGGTTTCCTTCTATACCGCCCTTAAGGACGAGGTCCAGTACCGGGTGGACAATCAGATCGCCGCCCTGGCCACGGAGCGGTGCCGCCTGCTGCACGATGCCCAGCCGCCCTGGCATTTCCTGCGCTTCTTCCGGCACATCCAGAGCTATGGAGCGGTATTCATCGGTTCGGTGCACATCTTCAACATGGGGGGCGCCTTCAACCGGGACGAGAATGGCACTCTCACCCCTAAAAAGGACCCCAGGGCTGAAGGTATCACCTTCAAGAACCGGGACGAGGTCGTGCGCTTCCTGGCGGAGTGGGACCTGACCAATGTCCTCTACGAGACCTGGGACGTTCAGAACAAGATCGATACCACCATTGGCGTGACCCGGGACTGGCACGCCGACGGGGTGATTTTCCACCATGACCGGGCCTGCCAGGGACTCGCCTTCGGGCAGACGGAGGTCAAGGCGGCCGTGCAGAAGCGCCTGGGGGTACCGTGCATGTCCTACGAGTCCAGCAATGTCGATCCCCGGGACTTTGCCGAGTCCCATGTCATCGATAGCCTGGAGTCCTATCTGGAGGGGCTGGGCCTGAGCCGCCTGTGAGCGGGTTCACAACCATGACCCGAAAGGCTTGACTTGCAACGGGCGCTCGTATATATTTGGCGGGGCGGCCCATCGCCGATTCAGTCAAATAAAAATCGGCCAGGACATTGGAATGTCCGGACAGGTAGCGGCATGGCAGCGGAAGAAACCCTACCCCAGCTTCTCAGGCGGAATTACACGCTCTATGGCGACCGAAAGCCCGCCCTCCGGGTGAAGGACCTGGGCATCTGGAAGACCTATACCTGGAAGGACTACTACGAGCACGTGAAACTCCTCTCCCTGGGCCTCCGGAGCCTGGGCCTGAAGCCTGAGGACAAGGTAACCATCATAGGGGACAACAGGCCCGAGTGGTTCATCGCCGAGCTGGCGGCCCAGGCGGCCGGAGCCGTGGCGGTGGGGGTATACCCCGACTCCCTGCCCACCGAGGTCAAATATATTTTGGACCATTCCGACTCCAGGTTTGCTGTGGTTCACGACCAGGAGCAGGTGGACAAGCTGCTCCTCCTCAAGCCGGAGTTGCCCAAGTTGGAAATGGTGGTCTACTGGGACCCCAAGGGTCTGCGGTACTATGATGACCCTATCCTCACGGATTTTGGAAGTGTGGAGGAGCTGGGCCGGCGGTATGAGGAAGATCACCCCGGGCTTTTTGAGGAGGGCGTCGAAAAGGGCAATCGGGAGGACATCGGGGTCCTGTGCTACACCTCGGGGACCACGGGCCTGCCCAAGGGGGCCATGCTCAGCCATCGCTTTCTGGTGGGGAACGCCCGGGCATGGCAGGAGGTGGACCCCTGGCAGGAGGACTACGACAACCTCTCCTTTCTACCCCCACCCTGGGTGATGGAGCAGCTGGTAGGGGTCTCCATGTCCCTCATTACCGGGATCAAGGTTAATTTCCCCGAGTCCCCCGAAACCGTGCAGGCGGATATGCGGGAGATCGGCCCCCGCTTCATCGTCACCGCCCCCAGGATCTGGGAGAACATGGCCTCCACCGTG
>JAZFUS010000282.1:0-3225 GCA_036447315.1 Dehalococcoidia bacterium | reverse complement strand
TGGCCATGTTCAGCTTCTCGGGGTAGACGCCCCTGGCCACCAGCTCCTCCCTCATGGACTGCCACATCCCCAGGAGGTCGATCTTCACGGGGCACATCTCCCGGCAGCGGGCGCACATGGTGCAGTTATAGACCCCCTGGGAGAGGCGCTCCAGCTGTTCCCGGCTGGGAATCCTGCCCCCGAAAAGACGGCGGATCATGGGGGGCAGCCGCTCCCCTTTTAGATAGGAGCGGAAGGTGGATATCTTATCCTGAGGGGCGGTGAGCCCCTCCCCGGTATAGGCGTCGCACCACTTGAGGCACTCGCCGCACCGGGTGCAGGCGTCCATCTCCATGAGCTGATGGGGGCGAAAATTATCTGAGGCCGCCATGGGAAACCTCCGAAGACCGGCCATGGGCCCGGGCCATGATGGACAGGGGGCCGGTGATTATATGGAAGAGCTTGCTATAGGGTATGTAGGCAAAGAGCGAGAGGGAGACGATGACATGAAGCCACCACAGGAACCCGTCGGTGCCCCCCCCCTCGATTCCCAGGAGGGAGACGGCGCGGCCCGCAAAGGAGTAGCGGGCGGCATCCAGCGGGATGGGCGGCTCTGAAATCAGCCTACCGGCCTCGGCGAGGTAACCGGTGAGCACCGCCAGGGTGATCCAGGCCAGTATGAGCCCGTCGCCCCATCCCCCACGGAGCTGGGGCACCCGGGCCACATAGCGCCGGTAGAGGGCAATCCCCACTCCCAGGAGCAACAGGAGCCCGCCGGCCTCGTTGATGAGGGCGAACCAGGGGTCGTCCTGGGAAAGGCCGGCGATCCCGTAATCGCGCACGGCATTGCCCAGGCTGCCGACGAAGAAGAGCTCGATGGCCCCCCAGGTGAAGGACATGCTCATGAGCCACCGGAGCCTGTCCTCCCGGAGAAGCTGGACCTGAAACAGGCCGTGGGTGAGGAAGGCCCTGAGGGTTCTCGGGCTCAGGAGGAAGGCAGGGGCCTCTTTCAGCAGGCCGAGGACCCGGGCGGAGAGCGGTACCGCCTCTTCGCCTCGCTTGCCGCTGAGCCAGAAGGCCAGGTTCCCGCCCACCCCCAGGACAAAGACTATTATGGCGGTGGTGCTAAGGACAATAAACAGCATAGTTTAGGAACCCGACCCACCCGGCTATCGGGCCATCCGGCTATTGGGGTCGAGGAAAGGCGGCGGTACCATCAGTCAGTTTTCTTGATAGAGAGCCGCCAGAAGTTCTCCCTCTCCTCCAATGTCTCCAGGGGGTAGCCCTTCTTCTCGCAGAAGTTGGGTATGGTGGCCTTGGCGGCGGGCTCGTAGTCGCAGAGGACCTCCAGGGTCTGTCCGCTGCTCATTTTCTTCAGGGCGTCCCGGACCTGTATCAGGGTATAGGGACATACCTCTCCCTGAATGTCGACTTTCTCATCGGCGCCAGCTGTCGCCATGACAACCTCCTCAGGCGAAGTTGATTACTTTGTTGGCCAGGATGAGGTCCACCAGCTGGCCATAGTCGATCTGCTGGGCAAAGCTGGGGAGGCGGCCGCCCAGCCCCCGCAGCTCCACGTCCCGCTTCACCGCGTAGACCTTGCCCCCGGCGGCGTTTACCGCCTTGGCGTCCAGGTAAACACCGTCCTGAATCAGGACCACCTGGGCCCCCTTGTCGGCCTGGGCCAACTCCAGGGCCTCGGGTCCGGCTTTCTTATCTATGAGATAGAGATTTGCCATTTTAAGCACCCCTCCCTAAAAATCCCCTAAAAATCCATGGTAGCGTCGGCCTTGCCGATGAGCTCCAGCAGCCGGCTGCGCGATATGACCTCGATGTCGGAGGCTAGGTCGGCCTTGCTGATGCCCCGGGCGGTCAGGGATTCCTCCACCGCCTGGAGCTTGTATCCGGCCGCGGACAGGGTGCCCAGGTACTTGTTCGTATCCTTGCGGTCGACACCCTTCAGGGTGAAGTAGACCCCGTCGCCCAGATAGACCACGTCCACTGTGTGTTCATCGATGCCGCTGGTCACCCCTACCGCCGCCCTCAGGCCCTCGGTGTAGTAGATGGTGCCGTAGGGTGCGTGGTTAAAGGTAATCAGCACATGTTTCTGTCCCATCCCTGGCCTCCTTCTAAAGAGTGATCAGTTTGTCCACCTCGCCGATTATCTCGGCGAAGTCCGGCAGCCCCCCGACGGTTACCCCCTCTATATAGTCCTCCCCCTTCTGGCCGCGGGCCTTGACGCAGACGCCGCAGGCGATGGGCCTGACGCCCTTGGCCACCAGCTTGGCAAAGCGGTCCTTGGGCATCTCGTCGAGGTCGGGGAAGGTCTGGTTCTTGTTGGGGTTCAAGATGCCGTCGAGGTAGTGAAATATGCGGACCTGGTGCCCCTTGTCCAGGGCAGCCTCGGCGATGTTGACCGCCGTCTCCCAGTTCTCGAACTGGAAGGGTCCCATGGTTAGCAGGATTCCTATTTGGGCCATGCTTCCACCTCCTACAGTTGTATTTGCCGACACCCAAACGGCCCCCGGTCTCCGGGGGCCGAGCGCTACTCCACCTTCTTTTTTATGGTGATGGTCCAGTCGGAGTCGTTGACCTGGGTTATGCCCAGGACCTCCTGCCCCTCGTTCTTCATGCTCCGGGGCACATTTTCCACGGCGGGGAGGTGGTCCACCGTCACCTGCAGGACCTCTCCCACCTCCATCTCTTCCAGGGCCAGCTTGGACTTTACGAAGGTATAGGGACAGACCTCACCCTTGAGGTCGAGCTCCTGGTCGGCGCGAGCCGTTTCAGCCATGTTGTCCTCCCTCGTCTAGGTCCTCATTGCCTGCTGGCCCACGGGCTCGGGGGGGCAAGCAACTTCGGGAATCAGTCCGCAGAACTGCTGATAGTCGATGAGCTTGTGGATGGTGGGTTTCTCTCCGCAGATGGGGCACTCGGGGTTCTTCCTCAGCTTCACCTTGTGGAACTCCATGTCCAGGGCATCGTAGATCAGCAGGTGGCCGACCAGGGAGGTGCCCAAGCTCAAGATGAGCTTGATCGTCTCGGTGGCCTGAATAATGCCCACGGTCCCCGGCAGCACGCCGATGACGCCGGCCTCCTGGCAGTTGGGCACCGCCCCGGGGGGCGGGGGCTCGGGATAGAGGCAGCGATAGCAGCCCTGGCCGGGGAGGAAGACCGTTGACTGGCCCTCGAACTGGAAGATGCTGCCGTGGATATTGGGTTTTCCGGCCAGGACACAGGCATCGT
>JAZFUS010000281.1:0-6931 GCA_036447315.1 Dehalococcoidia bacterium | reverse complement strand
CATTTTTCAGAGTCGGAGTTCCAGATATTCGGCTGTGTGGCCACAGGAGCTGGTGATTGATAGAACGGCATGGGATAATCGCGGCTTCGGGATAAAAACCGCCTCCGGCCCGGTGCCCGGTGCCCGATGAAAGCTTATCAGAAAGCCGGCCGGACCGGCGCTATGCAGGCGGGGCTATCGTGCGCCGGAGAGTTCACCAGCGCGGAGACCGCATGGGCCCGCATGTCCTCGGGGGCGTAGGGCACCAGGAGTTGCCTCAAAGGGGCGGTATCCGGCGAGGCGACATCCAGCCACAGCCCCTCGGCCTCCCGGGACAGGATAACGGGCATCCGGTGGTGGATGGGTTCCAGGACCGGGTTGGCCGTGGTGGTGATGATGGTGCATGACCTTACCACCTGTCCCCCGGGTGACTCCCATGCCTCCCAGAGTCCCGCAAACCCGAAGGGCTCTCCGGACCCGATAACGATACGCATCGGTACCTTGTGCTTTCCATCCCTCCTCCACTCATAGAACCCGTCGGCCAGCACCAGGCACCTTCGCCGCTGAAACGCCTGCCGGAAGCTGGGTTTCTCCGCCACGGTCTCGGCCCGGGCATTGATCAAGCGATTTCCCATGCCCGGGTCCTTGGCCCAGGAGGGGACCAGGCCCCACTTCATGAACTGGGCGCGGTTCTCCACCCCCTCGTTAATTACAGTGAGCACCTCCTGGCTGGGCGCAATGTTGTACCGGGGAGGGTGGGAGAGACCGGCGTCCGGGAACTGGAACCGTAGCTGGAGTGCGTCCAGGTCTGGTATCAGGGAGAAGCGTCCACACATCAGTATCACCCCGCTGGCCCGATTGTGATATATCCCGGGAGCCGTGTCAAGAACGCCCTTGACAAAACAGGACATATGTTCTATTATCGGGATATCACCCTGTATGGCTGTGTCCTATGAACGTCGCCTGTATTCTGATTGACCACCTTCCCTACAAGCTGGAGATTCAGCGAGACCCCGGCCTGGTGGGGCGCGGGGCCCTCATCTTCCAGTGTCGTGGCTCCATGCGCACGGTGCTGGACGTGCCTCCGGATACCCCGGGGGTCACGCCGGGAATGCCCCTCCAGGAGGCGCTGTCCCGCTGCCGGGAGGGGGTCCCCGTCGAGGCCGATGTGCCCCACTACGAGCGTGTATTCAACCACATACTGTCGAGCCTGGAGGACTGGAGCCCCGTGGTTGAGGGCGCCGGAATCGGGTGCGCCTACGTGGGGCTGGACGGGCTGGAGGAGACCTATGGGGGCCACGAGCAGCTAATCAGCGGGCTCCTTCAGGCGGTCCCCCAACACCTGGAGCCCCGCCTGGGGATAGGCCGGGGCAAGTTCCCCGCCTATCTGGCTGCCCTGTCCGCCGGTCCCGGCGAGGCCTGCGGGCCGCCGCCGGAGGTAAGGCAATTCCTGGCGCCCTTTCCCGTCGAGGTCCTGCCGGTGCCCTGGGAGGTGAAAGACCGCCTGCGGAGCTTCGGCCTGGATACCCTGGGGAGGGTCGCGGACCTGCCGCTGGGCCCGATTCAGGCGCAATTCGGGCCAACGGGACAGCGTCTATGGCGGCTGGCCCGGGGCACCGACGATACCCCTCTACTGCCGCGGCGTCCCGAAGAGGAGCTCAGCGCCTCCGTCGCTTTCCCGGTGCCTACGGCGAATATGGAGCCGCTGCTCATGGCTGTGGACAACATGCTGGCGGGGCTCTTCGCCCGGCCCGAAATGCGGGGCCGCTACGCCAGGATCGCCCTGCTGGAGGGCGACGTGCTCCACAAGCCCCCCTGGCGGCGCCGTATATCCTTCAAAACCCCCGCGGGCGACCGGAGGCGTGCCTACCTCGTCCTCAAGGGGGCACTGGAGAGCGCGGCGCTGCCCGGGCCCCTGGCGGAGGTCCGGATCACCCTCAAAGAGCTGATTGGCGAAGCGGGGAGACAGGAGAGCCTGTTCCGGGAGGTGAGGCGCCGGGACCAGTTGCGCCAGGCCATGGCGCAGCTCAAGGCGGCCCAGGAGAGAGACCTCATCTACCGGGTCAGAGAGGTGGAGCCATGGTCAAGGATACCGGAGCGGCGGTGGGCACTGATAACATACGAGCCCTGAACCGGCCGCTCCCCCTGGAGGCGAAGAACGATGAGGACGGAGTCCCGGAGACACTTAAGCTCCGGGGCCGCTGGCTCCAGGTCGAGTCGGTGGTGGACCGGTGGCGCATCGAAGACGAGTGGTGGCGGGAGGAGCCCGTGGGCCGGAGGTACTACCAGTGCCTGGTGGACGGGGGACAGCGGGTGACCGTATTTCAGGACCTGGGCACCGGCCGATGGTACCATCAGAGGGCATGACCGGCCGATGACCTACGTGGAGCTTCACTGCCACAGCAACTACTCCTTCCAGGACGGGGCCTCCTTCATCAACGAGTTGCTGCCCCGGGCCCTGGACCTGGGCTATCCGTCCCTGGCCCTCACCGACCACGACAACCTGTGCGGCGCCATGGAGTTTGCCCGGGCCGCCCGTTCCCTGGGCATCCAGCCCATCATCGGCGCCGAGGTAACCCTGAAAGGCGGCTACCACGTTACCCTCCTGGTGGAGACGCGCCAGGGCTACAGCAACCTCTGCCGCCTCCTCTCGGAGGCCCGGGTCTCCGGGGACCGGCGGGAGCCGGAGCTCGACCCCCCGGCCCTCGCCGGCCACGCCGGCGGCCTGGTCCTGCTGTCCGGATGCCGCCGGGGAGAGGTAGCCTCCCTGGCGGAGCGGGGACGGATGGACGAGGCCCAAAAGGCCGCCGGCCGCTACCTGGAGTGGTTCGGCCCGGGGAATGTCTACCTGGAGCTCCAGCAGAACCTGGTCCACGGCGATACCCAGCGCAACCGCCGCCTGGTGGAGCTGGCGCACCGGATGGGGGTCGGGACCGTGGCCACCAACAACGTCCACTGCCACACCCGGGAGCGCCACCATCTCCACGACTGCCTGGTGGCCATCAGGCACTTGAAAAGCCTGGAGGAGAGCCACCGGGAGCGCCGGGCCAACTCCGAGTTCTACCTCAAGGAGCCCCGGGAGATGGCGGAGCTTTTCCGCGACTGCCCGGAGGCCGTTGCCAGCACCCTGCATATCGCGGAGCGGTGCCGCGCCTTCGACCTGACGCGGGACCTGGACTACCGGTTTCCCGACTATCCCGTGGCCGACGGCTTTACCCAGGAGAGCTACCTGCGCCACCTGTGTGAGCGGGCCGCCATCCGCCGCTACGGGTCGGTGACCGGCCGGGTGAAGGCGAGGCTGGACGAGGAGTTCCGGCTGGTCCGGCGCCACAACCTGGCGGGCTTCTTCCTCATCTACCACGACATCATCCAGCTGGGCAGGGAGGTGATGGTCGATCTCGGCCTCGCCGACCCCGATACCCCCCTGGAGGAGAACCCGCCGGGCCGGGGGCGCGGCTCCAGCGTCTCCATGCTCGTGGGATACCTCATCGGCCTCTCCCATATCGATCCCATAGAGTTCAACCTCTCCCTGGACCGGTTCCTCCATGACGACGAGCTGGCGTCGGTGCCCGATATCGACCTGGACTTCCCCCGCAACATCAGGGAGGAGCTGATAAAACGGGTCCATGAGAAGTATGGCTGGGAGCGGGCCGCCCTGACCGGCATGATAGGCACCTACAAGCTCAAAGGGGCCGTGCGCGACCTGGGCAGGGCGCTGGGGCTCCCGCCGGACCAGACGGACAAGCTGGCCAAGCGGGCGGACCACGGCAGCGCCTCCAGCCTGGGCCGGGAGATGGAGGCCCTGCCGGCGTTCCGGGACAGGGTGAACGCCCCCGGCTGGAGGGACCTGGTCCGGCTGGCGGCGGAGCTGGACGGGTTCCCCAAGTACCTGGCCCAGCACCCGGGGGGCATGGTCATCGGCTCCAATCCGCTCACCGACCTGGTCCCCGTGCAGCCCGGCGCCATTGCCGACCGGTACGTCATGCAGTGGGACAAGGACAGCATCGACGATGCCGGATTCGTGAAGATCGACTTCCTGGCCCTGGGGGCCCTCTCCCAGATGCAGGAGGCCCAGGGCATGATCGAACGGCGCACCGGGCATCGCCCGGACCTCTCCCGCATCGACTTCGAGGACCGGGAGGTGTACGACATGCTGTGCCGGGCCGACACCATCGGCATCTTTCAGGTGGAGTCGGCGGCCCAGATGCAGACGATAACCCGCATCCGGCCCCGGAACCTGGTGGACATGGCCCACGAGGTGGCGGCGGTCAGGCCGGGCGTGGGGGCCAACGACGGCGTCTCCCAATACATACGCCGCCGGCAGGGGCTGGACCCCGTAACCTATCACCACCCCCTGGAGCGGCGGGCCCTGGAGCGCACCCACGGCATCATCCTCTTCCAGGACCAGGTGAACCGGCTGGCCATGGACGTGGCCGGCTTCTCCCCCCTGGAGGCCGACCAGCTCCGCCGCGCGTTTGGCCGCCGCCACAATACCGACCTGGTCGGGGTCTACTGGGACAGGTTCCGGGAGGGGGCCGGGCGCCGGGGGGTGGGTGAGGAGGCCGCCTGGAACATATTTGAGAAGTTCAACGGCCAGTACATGTTCCCGGAGAGCCACGCCTTCGCCTTTGGAGTCACGGCATACCAGGCATCATGGCTCAAGCGCTACTACCCGCTGGAGTTCTACACGGGACTGTTCAACCAGCAGCCCATGGGGTTCTACAACCTGGAGACGCTGAAGGAGGACGCCGGGCGCCACGGCACAGGGGTCCTGAACCCGGACATCAACCGCAGCCAAAAGAAGTGTGTCATCGAAGGGGACTCGCTGCGCCTGGGGTTCCTGAACGTGGCGTCCCTGGGCCCCGCGGCGGCCGACGCCGTCATCGCCGCCAGGGACCGGGACGGGCCGTTCACCTCTATCGCCGGTTTCATGGAGAGGACGGGGCTGCTTCTGGAGGCCCTGGATAACCTCGCCGACGCCGGCGGGTTCGACTCCCTGGCGGGGGACCGGAGGGCCGCCAGGTGGGAGATCGGCATCCGCTACCGCCCGGTCAACATGCAGCTGGCGATGGCCATGCCCGTCATCCAGGACGTGGTCGAGCTGCCCGGGCTGACCCCGCGGGAGCGCATGGAGGGGGAGTACCGCACCCTGGGCCTGTACCCGTCGGGGCACATAATGGGCCATCTCCGCAGCCGGTTGGGGGACACCGCGGCCATGAGCCGGGACGTGGTGGATTTAGAGGATGGCGCCCCGGTCACCGTGGCCGGCCTGGTCGTCCGCCGCCAGCGGCCCCGGGGCAAGGCGGTGTTTATGACCCTGGAGGATGAGGTGGGCCACATCCCCCTCATCGTGTGGCCCAAGGTCTATGAACGCTACCGGAACATAATGCGGGAGCCCCTGCTGCTGGTCGGAGGCACGGTATCCCGCCGCGAGGGTACCATGAACATCGTGGTGTCATGGGCCAAGGTCCTGGCCGATGTCCCGGTGGCCCCGGAGGCCAGAAGCTGGCAATAGCCAACATCTTCGATAACCGGGGCTTTTGGCATATCAAGATGCTCTCAAAGCGAAAATGAAAAGAGACAGCCTTTAAGCTGCCAGGGCAGGGGTTTCCGCCGGCTGGTCGGAGACCTCTACCGGTATGGAGAAGCTGAAGGTCGTTCCGGTACCTACCTGGCTCTCCACCCATATTTGGCCCCCGTGAAGCTCCACCAGGTTCTTGCACAGGGTCAGCCCCAGCCCCAGTCCATGGCGTCGCGGTCCGCTGGTCTCCACCTGGTAATAGGCCTTGAACAGCTGGTCCCGGGCCTCTTCGCCGATACCGGGTCCGGTGTCCCGGACCGAAAATATCAGATAACGGTCCTCCCTGGCCACGCTCAAGGTGATCCTTCCCCCCTCGGGGGTGAACTTGGAGGCATTGCCCAGGAGGTTCAGCAGGACCTGGCGCAGGTGCCCTTTATCGGCCCGGACAATCGGGACCGAATCGGGTAGGTCCAGGCTCATCGATTGGCTGCGGCTCATGGCCACCGCGGTCATGTCGCCGGCCACCTCCTGAAGCAGCGGCAGCGGATATAGCGGTTTGAGGTCGGACTCCAGCATACCCATCTCGCCCCTGGCCACATCGAGCAGCCCGTCTATCCTATCGTTCAGATTGGTGGCGCCCCGGTATATGTTTTTGGCCAGGCTCGACCAGGGCTCCCCCTTAAGCTCATCCACCAGCAGCTCACTGGAGGCCAGCACCGGAATAAGCGGGGTCTTTATCTCGTGCACCAGGGCCCGGGTAAACTCGGCCCTTCTCTGTATCTCGCTTTCTACCTCCTGCCGGAGCTTCTTTTCACCCTCGTAAAGAACCTCTATCCGTTTCTCCGCCTGCTTGCGCTTGGTGATGTCCCGGGCAATGACGGTTACCTCAGCCGCACCGCTGGCCACGATCCGGGCCTCGAAATCCCTCACCTCAGCGTTCCCTTGAAGCTGATAATCGAAGAGCTCCACATTGCCGTCCTTAAGGGCCCGCTCGATGTGCAGCATAGTCTGTCGGGCCACCTCCGGGGGCAAAAGTTCAGACACATTTTTACCCAGGAACTCGGCCGAAGACACAAAGGGCTCGGCCCTTCTCGACGGTTTGAAGTCGGTGATGGTGCCATCCCTGCGGACCCTCAACATCATATCCGGAATGGCCTCCAGAAGGGCCCGGCTTCTGGCCTCGCTCTCCCGCAGCGCCCCCTCCGCCCGTTTGCGCTCCAGCTCCTCGCGGAGGGCCGACTCCCGCGCCCTGCGTATCGCCCGCCACCCGGTGTAAAAAAATACATAGAAGGCGGCCACCAGGGCCAGGGCCAGAGAGGGAGCCAAAAAGAGGAAAAGCCTGGTCCTGGAGGCGATCTGGTCTCCATAGGGTGCGTAGGGCAGATAGACCTCCATGGCCCCCGCCACCACACCGGGCTCCCAGGACAGGGG
>JAZFUS010000280.1:0-5665 GCA_036447315.1 Dehalococcoidia bacterium | reverse complement strand
ACCGGGCTGGTAGTGTAGCAGATTGTTCCCTGGGCATGCCCGCCGTGCTCTTTTACCACTTTGATCGCTAATTCCATATTACGGATATCATTCAGAGCATCAAAAACGCGGAAAACATCCACTCCGTTTTTCACGGCCAGTCGGATGAACTCCCTGAGAACATCATCCGGGTAGTGCCTGTATCCCACCAGGTTCTGGCCCCGGAGCAGCATTTGTAGGGGGGTTTTGGGCATAAGCTTCTTCAGCAGGCGCACCCTCTCCCAGGGGTCCTCATTAAGAAAGCGGGTGGTGACGTCGAAGGTGGCGCCGCCCCAGACCTCCATGGAATAGAACCCCGCCCCGTCCATCTCCCCGGCGATCTGCTCCAGGTCCCGGGTGCGCAACCGGGTGGCCAGGGCGGACTGGTGGGCATCGCGGAAGGTGGTATCGGTGATTTTAAGCGGGTTGTTTTTATCTTTCAAGGCGCATCCATGGCTTCCTGCCTCTCCACAGGGTGGGGTCCCGGCGCCGGGCCATCTCCCGGCGGGCCGAGAGTTTCCACCTGCTGGGTCCGGGGGGCGGAGGAGGCACCCTCTCTGTTTCCAGGTATTCGGCGATGGCTGCCATGACGGCGGCTATCGCCCCGCTGTGGTTCTTCATGGGGGCTTTCCCTATAGTGGGATGTTCCCGTGTTTCTTGGGGGGGTTGGTATCCTTTTTGTTGTCCAGCATCTCCAGGGCCCGGATGAGGCGGGGTCGGGTGGTCCGGGGGTCGATCACGTCGTCCACATACCCCCGGGAGGCGACCACGTAGGGATTGGCGAACTTGTCCTGGTAATCGGCCACCAGCTCCCGGCGGGTCTCATCGGGGTTTTCCGCCTTGGCTATTTTCTCCCGGAAGACGATGTTCACCGCCCCCTCCGGCCCCATCACCGCGACCTCGGCATTGGGCCACGCGAAGTTTATGTCGCCCCGCAGGTGCTTGGAGCTCATGACTATATAGGCCCCGCCATAGGCCTTGCGGGTGATAACGCTCAGCTTGGGCACCGTGGCCTCGGCATAGGCGTAGATGAGCTTGGCCCCGTGGCGGATGATGCCCCCGTATTCCTGCTCCACCCCGGGCATGAACCCGGGGACATCGACAAAGGTGACCAGGGGGACGTTAAAGCAGTCACAGAAGCGGACGAAGCGGGCCGCCTTGACCGACGCATTGATATCGATAACCCCGGCGGCGTAGGCGGGCTGCTGGGCCACAACGCCCACCGGGCGCCCGTTCAGGCGGGCGAAGCCCACGATCATGTTGGGGGCAAATCTCCGGTGGACCTCCAATAGATCGCCGTTGTCCACCACCCGGGCGATCACCTGCTTCATGTCGTAAGACTTGGCGGGGTTATCGGGGACCACGGTCTGGAGGTCCTCGTCCTGCCGCTCCGGATCATCGGTGGCGGGGAGGCGGGGGGGGTTCTCCATGTTGTTCGGGGGGAGGAAACTCAGAAGCCGGCGCACCTCCGCCAGGCACTCCTGCTCGTTCTCGGCCACAAAGTGGGCCACGCCGCTTTTGCCGGCATGGGCCATGGCCCCGCCCAGGTCTTCGTGGGTTACCTCCTCGGCGGTGACCGCCTTGATGACATCGGGGCCGGTGATATACATCTGGGAGATCCCCCGGACCATGAAGACGAAGTCGGTGATGGCCGGCGAGTACACGGCCCCCCCGGCGGAGGGGCCCATGATAACCGAGATCTGGGGGATGACCCCCGAGGCCATGGTATTGCGCAGAAAGATATCGCCGTACCCTTTAAGGCTGACCACCCCTTCCTGGATGCGCGCCCCTCCCGAGTCGTTGATGCCGACCAGGGGCGCCCCGTTCTTCATGGCCAGGTCCATGACCTTGCATATCTTCTCGCCTACCACCTCGGAGAGGGAGCCCCCGAAAACGGTGAAGTCCTGGGCGAAGACGAACACCGTCCGCCCCTCCACCAGCCCGTAGCCCGTGACCACCGCATCCCCCAGGTATCGCTGGTCCTCCAGGCCGAACTCGGTGGTCCGGTGGGTGACAAAGCTGTCCAGCTCCTGGAAGCTGCCCTCGTCCAGGAGAAGGCCCAGTCTCTCCCGGGCGGTGAGCTTGCCCCGGTCGTGCTGGGCCTTGATGCGCTTCTCGCCTCCCCCCGCCCTGGCCTGCTCCCGGAGCTGGGCCAGTTTTTCTATCTTGTCTTCGGTTGCCATTTCGCTTCAGTCGGGCCCTGGAGGGCCCAAGCCATGTCTCCCTTCTTCATCCTGGCTGTGGTAAGTGAAAGACCCTGTTTATGATAGCAGACCCTCCGCCGGAAGGCAATTGGCGGGGGCCTTCCGAGCTTCTCACCGGGGGGTGGGCGTGTTAAAATTGGGGCGGATGAAGATCTTCAGGAGGAACCTCATGAAGGCTGTCCATTTGGCTGATGCTGAAAAGCAAGAGGGCGCAGGATACATTTTGTACAGAATGCTCAACCCGGCCACGGTGGGTTCAGAGAAGTTCATGAGTTTTGTGGTCGAAGTCCATCCAGGGGGGGCAGTCCCAGAGCACAGCCACGGGCCGGCTGAGGTAGGGCTCCACGTTCTAGAAGGGAAGGCCTTGGTGACCATTGACGGCCAAGAGGAGTTGGTGGAGTCAGGAACCGCCGTCCACGTCCCCGTTGGTTCAACCATTGGCCTGACCAATGCGGGTGAGGAGGCCCTGCGGTTCATCGCTATCCTGTCGCCACCGATTGATGTAAGCACTTGCCCAGTCTGCGGGATTGAGATCGGGGAGCTGGATTAGAATGAGGGTGAGGTCCAAAATGGTGAGTTCAGCGCCTGTAACCAGGTGCGGGGGGGTGGAGTTTCGGTGGGGGGAAAGGACCTACGTCATGGGGGTCATCAATCTCACCCCGGACTCCTTTTCCGCCGATGGCCTGGGGCCCCCCGAAGGGCCGGGCCCCGATGCCGGGGCGGTGCTGTCGCGGGCCCTGGAGCTGGCCCGGGCGGGGGCGGACGTCATCGACGTGGGTGGGGAGTCCACCCGCCCCGGGGCTTCCCCTGTAACCTTGGATGAGGAGCTTCGCCGTCTCCTGCCCGTCCTGGAGCGCCTGGCCCGGGAGATAATCCTGCCCATCAGCGTCGATACCTACAAGGCGGAGGTGGCCCGCCGGGCGGTGGGGGCCGGGGCCGCCATGATCAACGATGTCTGGGGCCTGAAGCGCGACCCCGACCTGGCCGGGGTGGCGGCGGAGGCGGGGGTGCCCCTGGTCCTGATGCACAACCAGCGCGGGGCGTCCTACCGGGACCTCATTCCGGATATCATGGGCAGCCTCCGCGACAGCATCGAGAAAGCCATGGCCTCCGGGGTCAGCGGCGAGAATATCATCATCGACCCCGGTATCGGCTTCGGCAAGACCGTGGAGCAGAACCTGGAGGTGCTGCGGCGCCTCAAGGAGTTTAAAGACCTGGGCCAGCCGCTTCTGGTGGGGACCTCCCGAAAGCTGGTGGTGGCCCCTCCCCTGCCCCCGGCGGAGCGCTGGGGGGAGACGGCGGCCACGGTGGCCCTGGCCGTGGCCTCGGGGGCGGACATGGTCCGGGTGCATGATGTCTCCGGGATGGCCCGGGTGGCCCGCATGGCCGATACCCTGGTCCGGGGGTGCCGAACTGAGGAGGTCCGCGCCTATCTGGGCCTGGGCTCAAACCTGGGCGACCGGGAGGCGAACCTGGCGCGGGCAGTGGATTTTCTCTCTCAGAGGGTGCGGGTGGAGGGAATATCCTCCATCTACGAGACGGAGCCCGTGGGCTATCGGGACCAGCCCCGGTTCCTGAATGCCGTGTGCCGGGTCTCCACGGGGCTGGGACCGGGGGACCTCCTGGCCCTGGCCGGGGCCGTGGAGGGCCGCCTGGGGCGGAAGCCCAGCTTCCCCAATGCCCCCCGCCCTATCGATATCGACATCCTGTTCTACGGCGACCGGGTCCTGGAGGGCCCCGAGCTTCGGGTTCCCCATCCCCGCCTCTTGGAACGGGCCTTCGTTCTGGTCCCCCTGGCGGAGATGGCCCCGGACCTGGTCCACCCGGAATCCGGCCGCACGGTGGGAGACCTGCTGGCGGCGGTGGAGGGGAGGGAGGGAGTGAAGCTGTGGGAAAAACAACTGAAGGGCGCATCTGCCGGGAGGAACGGAATTGTTTCAGATAAAGGTTGAGTATGATTTCGATGCCGCCCATGCCCTGAGGGGGTATGGGGGTAAATGTGAAAGGCTGCACGGGCACCGCTTCCGGGTGGTGGTGGCGGTGGAGGCCCAGGGCCTCGATGATCTGGGCCTGGCCTACGATTTCGTGGAGCTGAAGAAGCACCTGAGGGAGGTGGCCGAGGGCTTCGACCACGTCAACCTCAACGATATCCCCCCGTTCGACAAGATCAATCCCTCCTCCGAGAATATCGCCCTCACCATCTGCCGGGGGCTTGAGCCGCTCCTGGCCCGGGACCCGGTCGCCATCGCCTACGTGGAGGTATGGGAGTCCCCGGAGAGCTGTGCCCGGTTTACCCCGGCATGAGACCTAAGGTTTTGCGCCCCCGGGGGGCCGGTGATATAATCCCTGGGAGAACTTAGATCGAGGAGGCTTCCATCGATCCTCAGCAGATAAAAGAAATCCTCTCCGGGGTGAAGTCGGGACAGCTGGGCCTGGAGGAGGCCATGTCCCGCCTGCGCCACCTGCCCTATGAGGACCTGGGTTTTGCCAAGATCGATCACCACCGGGAGCTGCGGCGGGGCTTTCCCGAGGTGGTCCTGGGCCAGGGGAAGACCCCGGAGCAGATAGCGCTTATAGCCCAGCGGCTGGCCGAGCGGTCCTCCAGGCTCCTGGTTACCCGGGTGGACCCCGAGGGTTATGCCGAGGTGAAAAGGCGTCTGCCCGAGGCCCTCTATCATGCGGAGGCCCGGGCCATTACCCTGGATAAAAGCCCCAACCCCACTCCCCGACCGGGAATAATGGTTGTCTGCGGGGGCACGGCGGACGTGCCCGTGGCCGAGGAGGCAGTGGTGACCGCCGAGCTCATGGGCAACCGGGTGGAGCACGCCTATGATGTGGGGGTGGCGGGTATCCATCGCCTTTTGGACCAACTGCCGCGACTGCGCCAGGCCCGGGTGGTGGTGGTGGTGGCGGGCATGGAGGGTGCCCTCCCCAGCGTTGTCAGCGGCCTCCTGGCAGTGCCGGTGATTGCCGTGCCCACCTCGGTGGGCTATGGGGCCTCCTTTGGGGGTGTGGCCCCCCTTCTGGCCATGCTCAACAGCTGCGCCGGCGGGGTGGCTGTAGTCAACATCGATAACGGGTTTGGGGCGGGCTTCATGGCTGCCCTGGTCAACGGTCTCCCCCCCCAGGACTGAAAGAGGTAAAAAAAGAGGGGCCGTCCCTTCATGGGACGGCCCCTTTTGCGTTCTCGGGATTACTGGCCTTCCTCCGCCGGGGCCTCGCTTGCCTTGGGCTCCGCCGGTGCCTTGCTTGCCTTGGGCTCTGCCGGGGCTTTGCCCGCCTTGGGCTCCGCCGTGGCCTTGGCCGCCCTGGGCTCCGCCGGGGCCTTGTCCGCCTTGGGCTCCGCCGGTGCCTTGCGTGCCTTGGCCTCCACCGGGGCTGTGCCCGCCTTGGCCTCCGCCGGGGCCTTGCTTGCCTTGGGCTCCGCCGGTGCCTTGCTTGCC
>JAZFUS010000279.1:0-11512 GCA_036447315.1 Dehalococcoidia bacterium | reverse complement strand
AGCCCCGGCACCCGCCCCGGCGCCAACCCCTGCTCCCACCCCGGCACCGACCCCGGCGCCAACCCCCGCACCAACACCTGACCCGACTCCGGCGCCCACCCCCGCACCAACACCTGAACCGACTCTGGCGCCAACCCCCGCACCAACACCTGAACCCACTCCGGCGCCCACCCCCGCACCAGCACCTGAACCCACCCCTGCGCCAACACCAACGCCCCCCACAAAAAAACCGGTCCAGGTCCAGGTCCAGGTCAGTATCTCCGGTTTCGCCTTTGGGCCCAAGAATTTAGGGGTTTCGGTGGGGACCGAGGTCACCTGGACCGACAACGACCCCGCTCCCCATACGGTCAGCAGTCGGGACGACCGGTTCGATAGTGGCGACCTGGCCCCCGGCGAGACCTTCAGCTATCTCTTTGATGTGAAGGGGACCTTCGCCTATTACTGCATGATCCATCCGTATATGACGGCTACCATAGTTGTGGAGTAAAAAAGGGAGGTGGGCGAATGAAGAGCTACAGGGTCACTCTGGCATGCAAGAACTATGATAGGACCCAGGCGGTCATCCGGGGCCTGGTCAAGGCCCCGGGGATAGACCTCCAGGTGGTGGAAATGACCAGTGTGCCCGAGATGTTCGCCGGCATGTTCCGGGGGGAGTACGATGCGTCGGAGATGTCCCTGGCGGAGCTTGTATACTATACGTCCCGGGACCAAAACGACTTTATCGGGATCCCGGTGTTTCCGTCGCGGATGTTCCGGCACGGGTTCATCTTTTATAACCCCTCCTCCGGGATCGAGGGCCCGGAGTCCCTGGAGGGCCGGAAGCTCGGCTTCCCCCGTTTGGTCCAGACGGCGGTGGTGTGGATTCGGGGCATCCTTGCCGACGAGTACCACATTCAACCGGCCCACACCCCCTGCTACTTCGCATCCGTCCACCACTGGGAGGATAGTGCCGGCTCCCATGGCGTCACACCCCGGGACGGCTCCGGCGTCCTGTTGCTGGAGAAAACCGACGAGGATGTCAATGAAACTCTGGATTCGGCCCTGATGGCGGGGAGGATAGACGCCCTGGGCTCGACCCAGGCCCCTCACGCCTTTCTTGAGGGGGACGAACGGGTGAAACGGTTATTCCCGGATTACAAAGCCGCCGAGGCATCTTATTTCCAGCGCACCGGGATATTTCCCATCATGCACGTGCTGGTGGTCCGGAAGGCAGCCCTTGAGGGCCGTCCCGACCTGCCGGAGCGGCTGTTCGAGATCTTCGCCCAGTCCAGGAGGCTGGCCAATGAGTGGCTGAGGACAGACCCCAGCCTGGGGCTGGTATGGAAGAACCAGTATATCGAGGAGGAGGAGAGGCTCCTGGGGAGGGACCCGTGGGCCTACGGGCTGGGAGAAAATGAGGGCGTTATCGAGAAGTTTCTCTCATACTGCTATGACCAGGGGGTGAGTGCCCGCCACATGGAGCCCCGGGAGCTCTTCGCGCCCTCCACCTGGGGTCTGGCGGAGTAAGAGGGTGCCTGCGACCCCCGGGACGGACGGGGCGGGCCGGTTTGACGCCGGCCTGCGGGGGTCCTACTATGTTTCGGGCGGGCACGGTGGCCGGCGGTGCGGGCTTCCCCGGGGTTCAAGGAGATAGAAATGGGCGATTTGCTGAAAGATAGGGTGGCCATTGTCACGGGCGGCGGCCGGGGCATCGGCCGCCAGGAGGCTCTCGCGCTCTCCGCCGAAGGGGCCGGGGTGGTGGTCAATGATTACGGCGTGACCCGGGAGGGGGACGACCCCTCCAGCGGCCCCGCCCACGAGGTTGTGGAGGAGATAAAGGGGCTGGGGGGACAGGCCGTGGCCTGTTCCGAATCGGTGGCCGATTTCGGGGCGGCAGGGCGGATTATCCAGACGGCTCTGGACTTTTTCGGCCGCCTCGACATCCTGGTGAACAACGCCGGGGTCTTCCGCCACAAGCTCATGCTTGACCACACCGAGGACGACTGGGATGCCGTGATCGCCGTTCACCTCAAGGGCACCTTCAATACCTGCCGCCATGCCATCCCCGTGATGAAGGACCGCGGGTACGGGCGCATCATCAACACCACCTCCAGCCAGTGGCGCAACCCCGAGGGGCGGGTGTCCTATGCCGCCGCCAAGGGGGGTGTGGTCAGCCTCACCTGGGACCTGGCCTGGGAGCTGAGGAACTGGGGCATCACGGTCAACGCCATCGCCCCCTTCGCGCACACCCGGGGCTACGATTCCAATGTCTTCCACCACCAGTACCTTGTCGAAGCCGGGCTGGAACGGAAAGAGCGCGGCCAGCACGTCAGGCCCGGCCCCGAGTTCGTGCCCCCCATGGTGGTCTACCTGGCCACCGACCTGGCCGCTGGGGTCAACGGCCTCATCTTCCGGGTTGGGGCCGGAAAGATAGCCCTCTACAGCCATCCCGAGGAGACGAGGGGCATCTATAGGGACTTCGGTGAGGAAGGGCCGTGGACCGTCGGGGAGCTGATAGACCTGCTGCCCGGGACCGTCCTGGCCGGAAATACCAGGATGCCGCACCTCCCCTGAGGGACGGCTCCGCCGCTATATCCCGCCTCAGCTCCCGCCGGAGACCGGACTTAGCTTGCCGGGGGCGACCAGCCGCATCATCACCATGGAGGCTATCAGGGAACCCATGATTATAAGGAAAGTCGTGAAGTAGCTGCCGGTCATATCATAGAGGAACCCGGCAAGCCAGGGGGCCAGGGCACCACCCAGGGAGAAGCCCAGGATCATGGTGCCCTGTATGGAGCCGAAATTACTCCCCTGAAACAGGTCGGCCACGGCGGTGAAAAATACGGGAACCGCCGCCCCTATCCCCAGACCGAAGGAGACGGCGAACAGGAGGGGCATCCAGGGGTGGGACGCATCGCCCATCAGGAATAACAGGGACACGCCGGCAATAGCCAGCAGGCAGCTCGGCATGAAAACCCTTTCCCGGCCGAAGCGGTCCGAGAGATAGCTGCCCAGGTTACCGAGCATAAAGGCAAGGCCGAATACGCTGTAGATCTGGGCAGCCGGAATAGGGGCGTAGCCCACATCCCTGAAGAAGTAAATCTGATGGGCGATGGCTGTCGTCTCGGCGAAGCCCAGGAGATTGAAGGCAATAAAAAAAAGCAGCCAGAATTGATAGGTCTTCATTGCCCGCGACAGGGTCCAGTCGGTACCGCTCCATTTCGTTTGCGGGCTCGCCGCTGCCCGGGGCCCGTCCGGGTCCCCTGCTGGGGATGACCTCGGGGTGGCGCCGTCGGGCAAGAGCCCTTTGTCCCGGGGGGCGCGGCGTATCAACAGGCTGCATAGCGGGACGATAACGGCTACGGCTACGACCCCGGTGATGATATAAGCCGTTTGCCAGCCAAAGCGGGAGATCAGGACCTGGGCGGGGGAGGCGGCCATCAGGCTGCCGCCGAAGCCGGCTCCCAGGATGCCATAGACCAGGCCGCGTTTTTTGACAAACCAGTTCGAGATTATTACGGTGATGGGCGTCCAGCCCATCAGGCTCAAGCCCGCGGCGGCCACCACCCCGTAGAAGAGATAGAACTGCCAGGGGGTGGCGGCCAGGCTGCACAGGGCGATACCTACCCCCGCGATGCACGCCCCCACCGGCAACACCAGCCGGGGGCTGAATCTATCGACCAGGCGGCCGGCCCACGGCGCCACGAAGCCGTAAACCAGGAGGGCAATCGAGAACATGAGCGCGGTGTTGCCCCGCCCCCAGCCGAATTCCTCCACGATGGCGGGGTAGAAGACTGAGAACGAATTCCGGATTGTGTAGCCCAGCACCAGGGTCACGAAGGTTACGGCCACGATCACCCAGCCATAAAAGACCCATGGCTTTTTCATAAGACTAACCGCTTCCGTTGCGGACCTCCATCTTCTCCGTGCCGGTTTGCCCGCCCTCGCCGGCCTCCGGTCGCCTTTCCGGAATCATCGCCGACTCGATTATGGCATATCGGGCACCCCACCAACAAGGTGCCCCGCGGCCCCGGGCCCTGGGCCCGGCCGGGTTGGGCGGCCAGGTTTGAGTTTACGAGATGTTTATATCAAAGGTGCAGACCTTTATGCCTGGTTTACCGGATTATGGTTAATTTTGTTATGAGGAAGATGGGGGGCGGGTGAACACCGGCACCGAGGAGGCCTGTATGCCAGCGAGAAAGAGGATCATTATTGTGAGCGGTGGGGGCCGAGGGAATGATTCGGCGCCGTCGCCGGGGCGGACGCTGGGCCAGGGAATCAGCGGTATGTATGCCTTCTTATCCGGGGAGAGGCGACCCGGGGACCGACGCACTGATGCCGTGGCCCGGGCGGAGTTGATGCTGCCCCCCCCACTGGACATAGCTCGCCTGCTGCGCTTTTGCCTCAGCCTCGAAAAGGCTGCCGGAGCCAGAGTCGTCGGCATCGGCGGGTCCTGGGAAGATGGCGCTCTACTGACCGTAGCCGTCCGCCGGTCGGTCTCTCTGCTGGAGGTGCTCAGCCTCATGCCCGGGGTTGCCCAGGCCTGGGAGGAGTTGGTCACCAATTCCGGAGACGGCGGCCCCCCCTCGGGACCGGGCGAGGAAACGTCTCTCCCCCCGGTGGACCAACTGATCTGCCTGCGGCTGAGGGAGGAAACATACCCGGAGCAGTTCGGGTTCGGGCTGTGAGCCCCCGTCTCCTCCGGGGGTTAAGATATGGCTGGAATTCGCACCGCAACCAAGAAATCGACAGGGGGCCTTAAATGAAGCAAGAATATGTTAATCCGTTCCTTTCCCCCGCCATACGCGTGTGGCAGAAAGAGTTGGGACAGCCCCTGGCTATGGTATCCGCCGAGGGCGTGGCCGGCAGGTTCACCACCGAGGATATCACCGCCGCCATAGGCGTAAGCGGCCGGCTGCAGGGCAGCGTCTTCTACGGATTTCCCGCGGGCACGGCCCGGGCCGTCATTGACGAAATGGTGGGCAGGGGTTTTGAGCTGTCTTCCGAGATGGCGCTCTCGGCCCTGGGCGAAATTGCCAACGTGATCACCGGCAACGCCGCTACGGAGCTGGCTAGTATTGGCTACCACTGCAACATCAGTCCCCCCTTCATGATCGTACCGGCGGGAAGCTTGATCACCTCGGTGGTGGGGCGGCAGATACTGGTTACGTTCGGAAGCTCCTTGGGGCCCTTCAAGATCCGCGTGAGCCTTACCGAGACACCCGGTTGGGAAAACGTGGCAGGCTTGCCCATTCAGCAGCCGGTCCAGGGAGCGTTATCTCGAGCTTGAGAAGGTGGATCTCACCGGCCCCGGGGAAGTGGCCGCCGGTGGCTGTGGACGGCGGGTGGGATCCCGTCTCCTCTTGGGGTTAAGATATGACTGGAACTCGCACCGCAACCAAGAAATCGACAGGGGGTCCTAAATGAAGCAAGAATATATCAATCCTTTTCTTTCTCCCGCCAAGCTCGTGTGGCAAAGGGAGCTGGGGCAGCCTCTGAATGTAGAATCCGCCGAAGGCACGTCCCACAGGTTCACCACCGAGGATATCACCGCCGCCATAGGCGTAAGCGGCCGGCTGCAGGGAAGTGTCCTCTACGGATTCCCCGCGGGCACGGCCAGGGCCATCATCGATAAATTGCTGGGCAGGAGGGTGGACCTTGAGTCCGAGATGGCGCTTTCGGCCCTGGGCGAAATTGCTAACGTGATCACCGGCAACGCCGTCACAGAGCTGGCCGTTAATGGCTACCTCTGCGATATCAGTCCCCCCATCATGATCGTACCGGTGGGAAGTTTGATCACCACAGTGGTGGGGCAGCAGATCCTGGTTACCTTCGGCAGTCCTATGGGCGCCTTAAAGGTCCGCGTGAGCCTTTTCGAGACACCCGGTTGGGAGAGCGGCGCAGGTTTGCCCCGTCAGCAGCCGGTCCAGGAAGCGTTACCTCGAGCTTGAGGAGGCGGACCTCACGGGCCCCGGGGCCCAGGGCTACCGGTGGCTGCGGCCGGCGGGTGAGCGCCGGGATACCCGGTTGACATAATAGGTCAGCTATTTGTTGCCCTCGGCCTCCAGCTTGCGGGCGATGTCCTCCCGGAGGAGTCTTTTCTCGACCTTGCCGTGGCTGGTCACGGGTATTTGGGTGACCAGCTCCAGCCTTTCGGGAAGTTTATACCTGGCCAGCCCCTTCCCCCCCAGGTATTCCACGAGCTCTTCCAGGGTCAGGGCCGGGCCGGGCCGGGCTATCACATAGGCACAGGGCCGCTCGCCGAGCCTGGGGTCGGGCATGGCCACCACGGCCACCTTGTCCACCTTGGGGTGGGACTGAAGCAGGTCCTCCACCTCCAGGGGGATGATGGTCTGGCCGCCGCGGCGGATCCAGTCCTTTTTGCGGCCCGTGATACGGATGTAGCCTCTTTCATCCCTGGCGGCATAGTCCCCCGTGTGGAAGAAGCCCTGGGCGTCGAAGGCCTGGTCATTCTCCTTCCCGGCCCTGTAGTAGCTTCGAACGATGTGGGGGCCCCGGGCAATGAGCTCCCCTTCCTGCTCCGGGGGGACCTCGTTGCCCTGCTCGTCCACGATCCTGTAGTCGTCGTCGGGGCAGCAGGGGCGGCCCACGTATTTGTAGTTGACCTCGGGGGGATCGTCACGGCGGACGGACAGGCCCAGCCCTTCCGTGGAGCCATAGGTCCTGAAGACGGACGCGCACCCCAGCCGCTGGCGCAGCTCCGTCACCTGCTCCGCGGTGAAGGGCCCTATCCCGCAGTATACCTGCCGAAGGGAGCTCAGGTCGTATTTCTCGAGGTCGGGGCAGGCCAGGAGGTCCGCGGCCAGGGCGGGGGGCAGCAGCAGGTCGGTCAACCCCTCCTTCTCTATGGCGCCCAATATGTCCTGGGCCTTGGTGCCCGTTCGCAGCACGACTTTGCCCCCGGCGCGAATGCAGACCGTGATGCGCCGGACGAAGGCCTCCAGCGCCGCCGGCACGCATACCAGGGTGGAGGAGTCGCTGTTCCAGCCCTCGTTGACTATGAAGCTCCAGGTAAAGGCCCACAGACTGTTGTGGGTATGGGCCACCGCCTTGGGGAGGCCGGTGGTGCCCCCGGTGTGGTAGATGATGGCGGCCTCGTTGGGGTCGGGGCGGAGCCCCTCCAGCAGGTCGGGCGGATATTCCTTTTCCAGGGGCGTATCCAGGAGCCGGTCCAGGGAGAGCGAGTCCGGGGGCACGCCGCCGCCGGCCACTATGACGTGTCTCAACCCGGGCAGCTCGGGGCGAAGCTCAGCCACCATCTGGGGGTAGTTGAAGCCCCGGTATTCGTCGGGGATGATGATGGCGACGGCTTCGGTGAGGCCGGCCAGGAAGGAGATCTCCTTGGACCTTAGCTGCGGGATGGCCATTACCGGGATGGCGCCGGCCTTGATGATGCCATAGCAGGCGATGACGAACTCGACCCGGTTGGGAAGCTGGATGATGACCCTGTCTCCCTTTCGGATGCCGGTCCGGTGCAGGGCCAGCGCCAGGCGCCGGGCCTGACAGCCCAGCTCGTCATAGGTCAGGCTCGTGGTGTCATCGACGACGGCCACCCGGTCGGGGCCGTCCCGGACCGAGTGGTCCAGGCTATCCGAAATGGGGACGCCGGGCCAGTATCCCCGGGCCACGTACTGCCGGGCCGCCTCCTCGGGCCAGGGGGTGAAACCCTCCATGAGCACTCCTCTCGTCCGCCGTGGGACCTGATTGAGGTATTTTACCCCCTTAAGCTTCCCCAATTCAAGCCTGCGGCGACCCGGGGGTTTGGACCGATTGGGTGCTTATTTGATCGAGTTGCGCCAAAGCGGTTTCGGTGCACGGGTCCGCGGTGTCACACTAGGGTATTGGCTTCGATGGCTGTCCCGCCAGCGCTTCACTGAGCCCCAGGACATTGACCAGTTTCGACTGGTCGGACATTACCAGCTTGGTATTGTCCTCCAGGGAGGCTTGAGTCACTTGAAGCTGTTTCAGTAGCTGCGCGTTGCCCACGAAGAACTTATCGGCCGCAGACGACACACTCTCTATCGCCTTGGCCTCACCCTCAGCCTCCAATATGGCTGCCTGCCTTTCCCCTTCGGCCAACAATATCGATTTTTGCCTTTGGCCCTCGGCTACGAGTATCGCGTTCTGTTTATCTCCCTCAGCCTCCAGGATCTGTTTATCCCGGTATGCCTCTGCTTCCAGGATGGTGGCCCTCTTTTCCCTTTCAGCCTTCATCTGTTTGCTCATGGCCTCGGAGATGTCGTGGGGCGGTTCAATCTCCTTGACCTCCACCCTGGTCACCTTCACGCCCCACCTATCGGTGGCCTCATCGAGGGTTTCCCTCAGCGCGGTATTGATGCGTTCCCTGGATGTCAACGACTCATCAAGGGTCATGTCGCCGATCACGTTTCTGAGGTTGGTCTGCGCCAGCTTGCTGACGGCCATGTAGAAGTTGGCCACTTCGTAGGTGACAGCCCTGGGGTCCGTCACATAGTAGTAGACCACAGCATCCACGGTTACAGTTACGTTGTCCTTGGTGATGACCGGCTGGGGCGCGATGTCGAGGACGGTTTCCCGCATGTCCACTATGGCTTTCTTGGAATCCACAAAGGGAACGAGGAACCTGAGCCCCGGGTCCAGGGTTTCTTTGTACCTGCCGAATCTCTCCACGATGACCTTATTGGCCTGGTGAACGGTGGTCACGGACTTGGAGAGCATAATCACCACCACCACCAGGACAACTACTAGGATGAACACATTCATTTTCAGTCACCTCCTTTGATTTTATCGACGACCAGGGTAACGCCACTAACGCCGGTGACGACTATCTCTTCCCCTTCTTTGATCTCTTCATCCGCCCGGGCTCTCCATTCCTCGGTGCCGACCTTGACCAGGCCGTCGGCATTTCTGGCGATACTTCGCAGTACAATGCCCTGTCTGCCCACGATGGCGTCGATGTTCGTTTTTGATGTGCTTACCAGAGTCCACCTGTGCACATATCTCCTGCCCAGAGCCACGTAAGCCAGGGCGATCGCGCTGGTGACTATGACCGTCAACAGCCAGGAATGCGCCGGCCAGGTCACCAGACCTCCCAGCATGAAGGCGGACCCGAGGAATACCAGGTCATACCCGGTCTCCACGCCAACGATGAGTTCCAGCAGAATCATCAACAGGCCGATAACCACAAATATCAGCCAAAGCGGCAAATCAAAGGACCCGACTGCGAGGCTGCCTCCCACGGGATTATACCTCCCCAAAACCCTTGACCGGACCTTGTAGGGCTTTTGCCGTCCCAACCAAAAGGGCACTCGCCACCGCCACCCAAATGGCGATTTCAGTGCCCTGCTTCCATCCCTGTCATCTTCTCTAACCCCATAATCGCTCTTCTTGAGGTTATTTCATATTGTCGGGCCTTGAGTTTAGTTCTACCTTGAGACATTGTCAATACCTTCTTGCTTGCCAGGATGCCCTTCATCATAGCGGTGGTGACGGTGATGGTTATACCTTGGGGTTTCAGGGGGCACAAAAGCGGCCCATGGGCAAAAAGCCTCCCCGCCGACACTCCGGCCGGGGAGTAGTAATAGTTTTCGTGTTGTCGTATTATGAACTCGGACACACCCGGTCAACCCGCCCCCGGCGGTCCCGGCGATTTCAGCCGTCACCGAACGGTCCCCATTTAAGGTAAAAGCGTGACGAACTTGAGAGAAAATGTCGCACGAAAGTGACCTCTCCCCTCTGGACAGGCCGGAGATATTGGAGACCGTCTTTCCCCTCGCCTATTCCCCCCTCTATTCCCAGGCGGCTTCCTTCCCCGGCGCCTCCACCCATTTCATCGAAGTCGAAGCGGGAATCAGAATCGGCTGCGGGTTCTGGGTCAGGGGGAAGGAATTTCCCACCATTCTTTACTTTCACGGCAACGGGGAGGAGGTGGGCGACCATGAATGGATCGCCCAGCTGTATATGCAGAAGGGCATCAACCTCTTTGTGGCCGACTACAGGGGCTATGGGCTGAGCGGCGGCCGGCCCACCATCACCAATATGGTCCGGGACTCCCATGCCATTTTCCAGGGGTTCAAGGGGATCATCGAGACAGAGGGCTTTCGGCCGGGTATTTTCGTTATGGGCCGTTCCCTGGGAAGTTTTTCCACCATGGAGATCGCCTACCATCACCAGGAGGAGCTTAAGGGCATCATCATCGAGAGCGGATCGGCAAATAATTTTCGGCGCCTCTGGGGCTATCTGGAGGACGGGGAAAGGGAAAGGCTTTTGGCAGGCAATTTCCTGAACAAGGACAAGAT
The DNA here is from genome assembly GCA_036447315.1 of Dehalococcoidia bacterium. Lineage (GTDB taxonomy): Bacteria > Chloroflexota > Dehalococcoidia > JACVQG01 > JAZFUS01 > JAZFUS01. Next base: position 1,235 of record JAZFUS010000279.1, on the reverse strand, counting down.
AAGGTCGGTCCATATTCCCACCCGTATAATTCACGGGGAATGCGACCAGATCTTACCTGTCCAGGAGGGACTGGAGCTCTATGAAAGCTCGGGGGCCCGGGATAAGGATATCCTGGTCGTCGCCGGCGCCGACCATAACGACCTGATGATCAGGGGGCAACGGGAATACTTCGATAAAATCGAGGAATTCGTTAAGAAGTATGCGTAGGTTTTTATTCGGGGGCTCCGGCTTTGAGCTTCATCCCGTTTCCGGGTCGAAAAGTCCGCCCCTGTGGTTTACCCACGGGGAGAGGCTCGAGGGCGAAAGGAGATAATAATGGCGGGCGAGAAGAGGATTGGCATCCTGACCGGCGGTGGGGATTGCCCCGGGCTTAATGCCGCCATCAGGGCCACCACCAAGACCGCGATCCAGGCGGGCTATGATGTGATAGGCGTTCGACACGGTTGGGAAGGTATGATTAACGGGGAGCACGAGATACTGGATGCCATAAAGACGTCCGGGATTATCGACCGGGGCGGGACCATACTCGGAAGCTCAAGATTCAGCCCTTTCCAGATCGAAGACGGGCCTCAACAGGTCTTCGAGGAGTTCAAAAAGCTGGGGCTGAGGGCCCTGGTGGTCCTGGGGGGGGAGGGCACCCTTACCGTAACCGGTAAACTGTTCAAGATGGGTCTCCCCGTGGTTGGAATACCCAAAACCATCGATAATGACGTAAAAGGGACCGATTACACCATTGGATTTCAGACCGCTGTCCAGGTTGCCACCGATGCCCTGGACAGGCTGCGTTCCACCGCTGAAAGCCATCACCGGGTAATGCTCCTGGAGGTTATGGGACGCTACACGGGCTGGATTGCCACCTATTCCGGCATGGCTAACGGTGCCGATGCCATCCTGATACCCGAGATCCCTCTCGATGAAGAAAAAACCGAAGACCTCTGCCGGATGCTGTTGAACAGAAAGAAAAAGGGCATACAGTTCAGCATTGTGGTCGTGGCCGAGGGAACCAAGCTGCTGGGAAAAAACATTACCAAGGGAGACACAACCCCGGAACATGAGAGGGAGAATCTGGGAGGGATCGGAAGGATTCTGGGAAGGATTATCGAGAGTAAAACGGGGCTGGAAACCAGGGTTTCCAATTTGGGCTATATCCAGAGAGGGGGGACCCCGGTAGCCTACGATCGAAGCCTGGCCATAGCCTTTGGGGTAAAGGCGGTCGAGCTTATCAAGGCGGAAA
>JAZFUS010000278.1:0-7141 GCA_036447315.1 Dehalococcoidia bacterium | reverse complement strand
CGGAGGCCGCCTCGAACACATACTTGTTCAGGGACTGAAGGGCGTTGGCCTTCTCCGTGATCACCGGGCGCCTGAGCACCTCGTAAAGGGGTATGCCGTCCTTCAAGGCGCATCCCCCTCCGCGGATTTCGTCCCCCAGATGGCCTCCGCCTTTCTCACCGCGGCCACGGTCATGATAAGCTTCCGGCGAGACATGAGGTCCACCACATTGAGCAGGGCCGCGGGCAGGGTCCAAATACCCGGTATATTCCTGGCCGACTTGATGACATTGGAGGCCGGCTCCCCAGTGACCACCAGGGCCGAGGAATCGGTCCCCAGCGCCGCCAGGACGCCGATCATCTCCCGCGTCCGGGGTTGAGGGAACTCCAGCTCATCCACCACCACCAGCTCATCATCCCGGGCCTTGGCCGAAAGGACACACTTCAAGGCCAGGCGGCGCATCTTCTTGGGCATGGCCTGGCTAAAATCCCGGGGATGAGGGCCGAAGGCAACCCCACCGCCCCTCCTCACGGGAGAGCTCCGGGCCCCGGCCCGAGCCTGTCCTGTATGTTTCTGTCGAAATAGCTTGCGGGTGCTCCCCACCACCTGTCCGCGGGTCTTGGTGGCGGCCGTGCCCTGCCGGGCATTGGCCAATTGGCGGACCACGGCCTGGTGGACCAGGGCCTTATTGGGCTGCACATCGAAGACGCCGTCCTGGACCTCGATGTGGTCGACGACCCCTCCGGACCTGTCGTGCACCGGAATCTTCACTCTGTTTTGCCCCCTCCCCACGACTTGCGAATGAGCAGCAGGGCCCCTTTTCCCCCGGGGACCGCGCCTTTGACCATAAGAAGGTTCCTCTCGACATCGGCCCGGACCACCTCCAGGCGGGTCACCGTCACCTTCTCATTCCCCATATGGCCGGCCATGCGCTTCCCCTTGAAGACCCGCCCGGGCGAGGTGCCGGCCCCGACGGAGCCGGGCGCCCGGTGCCGGTCCGATTGGCCATGGGTTTTGGGGCCGCCGGCGAAGTGGTGGCGTTTTACCACCCCGGCGAACCCCTTTCCCTTGGAGGTGCCGGTAACATCCACCCGGTCCCCCATCTGAAACAGGCTCACATCCAGCTTTTGGCCCACCTCCACCGAGACGTCATCCCCGGCCCTGAACTCCCTGAGGTGCTTGAAGAGGCCCAGTTCCTTCAGGTGCCCCTTCTCCGGCGAGTTCAGGCGTTTGGCCGGGCCAAAGCCCAACTGCACGGCATTATAGCCCTCCCTGGCCCCGGTCTTGACCTGGGTCACCAGGCAGGGACCGGCCTCGATAGCCGTCACCGCCTCCATGGTGCCGTCGTCCCGGAAGAGCTGGGTCATACCAATTTTTTTGCCCATAATACCAGGATAAACTAACATTCCTGCCTCAGAGTTTGATCTCGATGTCCACGCCGGAGGGGAGGGCCAGCTGCGTCAGGGCGTCGATGGTTTTCGCCGACGGGTCTAAAATATCGATCAGGCGCTTATGAGTGCGAATTTCGAACTGCTCGCGAGAGTCCTTGTCGATAAAAGGCGAGCGGTTGACGCAGAACTTCTGAATGTGGGTGGGGAGGGGCACAGGCCCCACCACCGCAGCCCCCGTCCGCTCAGCGGCCTCCACGATCTGGATCACCGACTGGTCCAGAATCCGGTGGTCGAAGGCCTTGAGCCTGATTCGGATCTTCTGTTTAGCCATCCGTTCTCCCCCGCACGATCATTCCTTAAGCTCCCGCGACCACGCCCTGGACCAGGCCCTTGGGCACCGGCTCATAGCGATGAAATTCCATGGAATACGTAGCCCGGCCCCGGCTCAGGGAGCGAAGGTCCGTGGCATAGCCGAAGGTTTCCGCCAGGGGCACCAGGCAGCGGACCACGCGCGTGTTGCCGAAGGCCTCCATCCCCTCAATCTGTCCCCGCCGGGCGGAGAGGTCTCCGATGATCTCACCCACGACCTCCTCCGGGGTCACCACCTCCAGCTTCATCACAGGCTCCAGGAGCGAGGGTTCGGCCCGCCCCAACCCGTTGCGGAGGGCCAGAGAACCCGCCATCTTGAAGGCCAGGTCCGAAGAGTCCACTTCATGATAGCTGCCGTCAACCAGGGTAGCCTCGACATCGACCAGGGGATAGCCGGTGGTCCCCCCGCTCTCCATGGCTTCCTTGATGCCTGCCTTCACCGGGTTGATGTACTGCTTGGGTATGGTACCACCCTTCACCCCATCGATAAAGGTGAAGCCCGACCCCCGCTCGGCGGGCCGGAACTCCACCCAGACGTGGCCATACTGCCCGTGGCCTCCGACCTGGCGGACAAACCTGCCCTCGGACTTCACCGCCTGGGTAATGGTCTCCCTGTAGGCCACCTGGGGCTTGCCCATCTGGGCTCCCACCTTAAATTCCCGCCGCATCCGCTCCCCCAGGACCTCCAGGTGAAGCTCACCCATGCCGGAGATGAGGGTCTGGCCCGTCTCGTCGTTATGGCTGACCTTGAAAGTAGGGTCCTCCTCAGCCAGCCGGTTCAGGGCCTCACCCAGCCTGTCCTGGTCCGCCTTGGTCTTGGGCTCTATGGCCACGGAGATCACCGGCTCGGGAAAGCTGATGGGCTCCAGGAGTACCGGATTGGTCCGATCACACAGGGTGTCCCCGGTAAAGGTATTCTTGAGGCCCAGGGTGGCCGCGATGCTCCCGGTATCCACCTCGCGGATCTCCTCGCGGTGGTTGGCATGCATCACCACCAGCCGCCCTATGCGCTCCTTATTGTCCTTGGTGGAATTGAGCACCTGGTCCCCCACCTTAACCCGGCCCGAATAGACCCGGAAGTAGACCAGTCTGCCCATATAGGGATCGGACACCACCTTGAAGGCCAGGGCGGAGAAGGGCTCCTCATCGCTGGGGCTGCGTTCCACCTCCGCTCCCGTCTTGGGATCGGTCCCCTTTACAGGAGGCACATCCATGGGGGAGGGGAGATAATCTATCACGGCGTCAAGCAGCGGCTGTATGCCGCGGTTCTTCAGGGCGCTGCCACAGAGAACGGGCACCGCCTGGGCGGCAAGGGTGGCCCGCCTGAGAGCCGCCTTGAGCTCCCGAACGGGGATATCCCTTCCCTCCAGGTATGAGATCAGGAGCTGGTCGTCAACCTCGGCCAGCGCTTCCAGAAGGGCCTCCCGGGCCTCTTGGGCGGCCTCCTGGGATCCGGCGGGTATGGGCTCCACCAGGGGCGGTTCGGCCGGGTCATCGGGAAATATCAGTGCCCGGTTTTCCACCAGGTCGATGACGCCCCGAAAGGCTTCCTCGACCCCCAGGGGAATCTGGATAATCAGGGGATGGCCGGTGAGGCGCTGCTTGATCATCCCCACCGTGCGCTCCAGATCGGCCCCCCGGCGGTCCATCTTATTGATGAAGCACAGGCGGGGGACAAGATACCTGTCCGCCTGCCGCCAGACGGTTTCCGACTGGGGCTCCACTCCGGCCACCGCGTCAAAGACCACAATACCGCCGTCCAGGACCCGCAGGCTGCGTTCCACTTCGGCGGTGAAATCCACATGTCCCGGCGTATCGATAATATTGATGCGGTAGCCCTGCCAGGAGCAGGTGGTGGCCGCGGAGGTGATGGTGATTCCCCTCTCTCGCTCCTGGTCCATCCAGTCCATGATAGTCGTGCCCTCATCCACCCCACCGATCTTGTAGGTGCGTCCGGTATAATAGAGGACCCTCTCGGTAACGGTGGTCTTGCCGGCATCGATATGGGCGATGATACCAATATCCCTGATTTTTTCAAGGGGAAAGTCTCTGCTCACGGCCGCATCCCTGACCTCATCCACCCCCGCCCCCGGGGCCCCGGCCGGGGCCGGCGATGCCGTGGTATCTGTTGGGGTATCGGTTGGAGTATTAAAAGAAGAACCTACCATCGATAGTGCACAAACGCTCGGTTGGCCTCAGCCATACGGTGCGTGTCCTCCCGCCTCTTCACGGTGACCCCCTGCCCCTGAGCGGCATCCATAAGCTCAGCCGCCAGCTTCTCCGCCATGGACCGCCCCGAACGTTTGCGCGCCGATATAACCAGCCAGCGCATCGCCAGCGAGAGGCCCTGGACCCGGTCCACCTCCACGGGCACCTGATATGTGGCGCCGCCAACCCGCCTCGGTTTCACCTTGAGCATAGGCGTGGCATTCCTGATAGCCTGCTCCAGCGTGTCCAGAGGGCTCCCCTTGCTCCGGTCTCCGATGAGGTCCATGGCCCCGTACACGATTTTTTCCGCGGTGGCCTTTTTGCCACCCATCATTATCTTGTTGATGAACTTGACCACCGTTACGCTTTGATAGACTGCGTCCGGGAGAAATTCTCTCTTGGTTACCTTGGCGCGCCTGGGCATATCCCCTCCTAGGTTACCTTTTTGATACGTTTGGTCCCGTAAAGGCTCCGGCCCCGCCGGCGGCCCTCCACGCCCCCCGAATCCAGGGTACCGCGGACAACGTGATAGCGGACCCCGGGCAGGTCCTTTACCCTTCCCCCCCGGATCAGGACCACCGAGTGCTCCTGCAGGTCATGCCCTTCCCCGGGCACGTAGGCCGTAACCTCGATGCCATTGGTCAGGCGCACCCGGGCGATCTTTCGCAGTGCCGAGTTGGGCTTTTTGGGGGTCATGGTCTTGACCAGAATGCAGACGCCCCGCCTCTGGGGACAGCCGGGCCCCCGCTTCTCTTTTTTACGTATGGTATTGAGCATCCAGCGCAAAGCCGGCGCCTTGGTCTGGCGGACTATTTTCTTCCGGCCCTTCCGAGCCAACTGGGAAACCGTCGGCATTCCGTGCTCCTGTCTCAGTCAATCTAACGGATGAGCCCGCTGTGAGCTCACCCGTGTAGTCCTTACGCCGAGAGGCCTGAAATGACCACCCCTCTTAGATAGACCAAATGTTTTTACGCCACACTCGCGCAATTTAAAAGTTTACCACCTACGATAGCAAATGTCAACACTTGATTATTCAAAGCCCGCATTGCTAAGATAAGCAAGTGGCGTCAGGGGGGGGGTGCGAAAACCCGTGACCACTTCAGGAGGTATATATGGCACCGAGTCTCAACGGATATGCGGGAGGGCTGCTCCGTGTGGACCTCGACAGCGGGCGGATCACCAAAGAGGAACTGGACGGGGATACCCTCCGGAAATACCCGGGAGGCACCAGCCTGGGGGCCAGGATCCTCTACGAAGAGGTCCCCCCCGGCGTGGAGTGGGACCACCCTCAGAACCGGCTCATCATGGCCACGGGGCCCCTGGGCGCCACCCGGATAGGGGGCTCGGGCACCTTCTCCGCGGTCACCAAGGGGGCCCTCACCCACGGCGCCACCTCCACCCAGGCCAACGGGTTCTGGGGGGCCTACCTCAGGCTCTCGGGATTTGACGGCCTCGTTCTCCAGGGGGCCGCCCCCAGCCTGACCTATCTCTATATCCATGATGGAGAGGCCGAGCTGCGGGACGGGCGCCACCTGGCCGGGAAGGACCTGTGGCAGACCGAGGACCTGATCCGGGAGGAGCTTCATAAAAAGGAACGGGAGGTGAGCATTTTCGGCATCGGGCCCGCCGGAGAGAACCGGGTAAGGTTCGCCTCCATCTGCGGCGACCGGGGGCACGTGGCCGCCCACAACGGGGTGGGGGCGGTGATGGGCTCCAAGAATATCAAGGCGGTGGTCGTGGCCCGGGGCGGGGCCGCCGTCCCCCTGGCCGATGCCGGGAAGCTCTCGGCCCTGTCCAAACAGATGTTGCAATTGATGATCGAGCGCCCGGGGTTCCTGGATGTCCATAATTGGGGCACCCTCAAGGGGATCAGCCAGGGGGCCCCGGGGGGCACGCTCCCCGTGAAGAACTATACCACCTCCATCTACCCCATTGAGCCGGAGCAGCTGGAGGCGTTCGGCGCCGAGTCCATCCGGGCCGGCTACAGCCCCAAGCCCAATCCCTGCTGGGCCTGCCGGATGCACCACTGCCACATGATGACCATCCCCCAGGGGCCCTACGCCGGGCTGGTGGTGGAGGAGCCGGAGTACGAGTGCCTGGCCGCCTGGGGGCCGGCCATAGGGCAGACCGATGTGTCCGCCGCCATGATGCTCTCCCACGAGGTGGACATCCTGGGCATGGACACCAATGAGGCGGGCTGGGTGGTGGCCCTGGCCATGGAGTGCTATGAGAAGGGCATACTGACCCTGGAGGATACCGATGGCCTGGAGCTAAACTGGGGGAATGCGGAGGCGGCCCGGGAGGTCCTGCGCCAAATCGCCACCCGCCAGGGCCTGGGCCAGGTGCTGGCCGAGGGGGCTATGCGGGCCGCCCAGGCCATTGGCAAGGGGGCCCCGGAGCTGGCCATCCACACTGGTAAGGGCAACACCCCCCGCGGCCACGATCACCGCTCGATATGGTTCGAGCTCTTCGATACCGCAGTCTCCAACACCGGCACCATAGAGACCAGCGCCGTGATGCCCCTGAGCCAAATTGGCGTAAAGCGCCCCGGCCCCTTCGCCCCCGATGAGATATCCACCGCCGTGGCCCTGAGCAAGGGCTCCATGCAGTTCGAGGACTCCCTGGGGGTATGCCGCTTCAACACCAACACCAACATGGCCCTCCTCACCGAGGCCCTGAACGCGGCCACCGGCTGGGACTTCACCATAGAGGAAGCCATGGACGTGGGACGGCGATCGGTGAATTTGATGAGGCTGTTCAACGTCCGCCACGGCCTCGGTCCCGATCTGGATAGGCCCTCGGCGCGCTACGGCTCAACCCCGGTGGACGGACCGTCGGAGGGCAAGGACATCCTTCCGGCCTGGGAGGGAATGCTGCGCAACTACTATGAGCTCATGGGCTGGGACGAGCGGGGCACACCCCTCCCCGAGACCCTGCGGAGGCTCGGCCTGGAGCGGGCGGCAGCCGACCTGTAGACATCGAGGAAAAACCAGGGCCGCCCTTCTGCCGAAGGACGGCCCTACTTCGCTACACATAATATGGGCTTACGGCGGTTTTAGTGCCCCTTGAAGACCGGCTGGCGCTTCTCCTGGAAGGCCCGGGTCGACTCCTTGAAGTCGTCGGAGACGAAAAGCTCGGACTGAGTATGGGCCAGCAGCCCCAGGGCCGAGTCGAAGTCCACCTCAAACCCCTTG
>JAZFUS010000277.1:0-2080 GCA_036447315.1 Dehalococcoidia bacterium | reverse complement strand
CGGATAGGATAAATGGTCCCGGGCATAGGGAAATATGGCGTCCAGGACCACACGGCCCGTGATGCGATGGTCCCGGTGCCAAATATATTTTCGGTAGGGGTCTGTAGACACCACTGTCCGAGGGCGGAATCTGCGAATGGCGCGGACCAGCCGGCCCCGAAACTCCGGGGTATCCTCCAGGCTCCCATCGGGGTAGTCCAGGAAAACAATCTCCTTCACCCCCAGGGCTTTACAGGCCGCCAGCTGCTCCTGCCGGCGGACCTGGGCCAGCTTCTCCGGATTCATGTCGAAGTCGCCCGAACCCTTGTCCCCGTTGGTGCACACCACATAGTTAAGCTCCCGCCCCTCGGCCACCCAGCGGGCCAGGGTCCCCCCGGCACCGATCTCGGCATCATCGGGGTGGGCGGTAATCACCAGGACAGAGTTATCTGATTCTCCCAAGGGACCTCGATTCCAGCAGTTTTTGGGGTTTTCATTGTATCATATCCCCCCATTTGCTACAATGCGTTATTGCGGAGTTGAACAACAAAGGAGCCTCAAAATATCCCTGACCGTCCGTAACTTTACCCCCGACGACGTGGATGCGTGGGTGGGGTTCATCAACCAGGTGACCGGTGCGGCCCGGGAAGGCAGGGCCATGACCTCCCAGAGCCTCAGGGAATGGTTGGGCCAGCCCAATTGCCACCCCGAAGAGGATATGTTCCTGGCCGTGCTGGCCGGGGAACTGGCGGGCTACGGCACGCTGTTTCGGGAGATGGAGATCGGCCGGGCCATCCTGGGGGGATGTATCCACCCCGATCACCGCCGCCGGGGCATCGGCAGCAGCCTCCTGGCAAGGCTCTTGGACCATGCCCGGGAGCTGGGGGCCCCCGTGGTCCACGTCCGCGTTCCCCAGCGGATGAAGGCAGCCCGGACCTTCGTTGAGAGGCGCAGCTTCGAGGCGGTACATCAGGAATGGGAGATGCGCCTGGAGCTCCGGGCCGGGCCCCGGCCGGCCCAACTGCCCCCCGGTTTTGGGCACCGTCCCTTTCAGCCGGGGGATGAGTCAATGCTGGCCGAAATCCAGAACCGGGCCTTTGCCGAAAGCTGGGGCTTTCGGGCCAACTCGGTGGAGGAGATAAGCCACTGGACGGGGGTGGCCTCCCCCGGCTCCCGGGGCATCGCCCTGATAACCGAGGGCGACAGGGTGATCGGCTATTGCTGGGGAGGCACCTATGGGGATGAGCTTCATGCCCCTCGCGGGGCCGAGGGCCGCATCTTCATGATGGGGGTCCTACCCCAATACCGGGGCCGCGGCCTGGGCCGGGCGGCCCTGGCCGTCGGGCTCGACCGCCTCGGGGCTCAGGGCATAACGGCCGTCGAACTCACGGTCGACAGCCAGAACCGGAGCGCCATAGGGCTGTACAAATCGGCGGGCTTTAAGAAGAAAACGGTCACCCGGTGGTACCAGCATAACCTGGGGTCAGGGTCTCCTGATTAGGCACCTGTAGATGGGCACATCCTGTCCGCCCAGGTCGTATTTGTAGTCCTCAACCCCCCGCAGGAAATCGAAGCGCTTCTTGTTGGTCTCGATCCCATCCTTGAGGCAAAGGACCTTGAGCAGAAGGCCCACACTGAAATAGGAATACTGAGGGTCATAGCCGCTGTTGTAGAGATACCGGACATCCCCATAGTCAAAGCACAGGACGGTCGCCACCCGCACCCCGCCCACCTCCAGAAAAAACAATTTCAAAAACCCCCCCCCGGACATGGAGTGGGCCGCGTCCTGGAAGAAGTCGGCCATCTGCGGCGTCATGAACTCCGCCTTATCGCCCCGGCTCTCTTTGAAGAGGCGGGTGAAATCGTCCACATCCTGGCGCAGACCGCCCATGCCGTCGACGGCATAATATCGGGCAGGCCCACCGTGTTCCAGGCGGCGCAGTTTGCGCCGGACCTCGTGGCGATGCCTGGAGCTCAGCCCTGAGAGGTATTCCTCCCAGGTGTGTGGAAGCTCCAACTGAGGGCAGGTGTCTGTTTCCGTCACCTCCACCCGGTAGCCCCTTTCCCTGGCCAGGGGAGCCAGGTGGCTGAGGACGGGGGA
>JAZFUS010000276.1:0-13266 GCA_036447315.1 Dehalococcoidia bacterium | reverse complement strand
CTTCTCCGGCTTCAGGGTGCGATAGTTGATGGTCTCGGGCACCGTCACCTCGCCATAGGACCAACTCCGGATCTGTTGGGGGGAGGCCAGGGAGATACGGACGGCGTTGAAATCGTTAATCTCCAGCATCGTTGCCCGTCCTTTCGAAACTTAAGTTCAAACCCAGGTGGTGGATATCGGGGGGCTCTTCGTCGGAGAAGGAGATCCCCTCCTCGGCCTCATTGAGCACCTCCACCGACAGGCCCAAGCTCTGAAGCTCCTTGACCAGGACCTTGAAAGACTCGGGGACCCCCGGCTGCATGATGTCCTCGCTCTTGACAATGGCCTCATAGGTTTTGGCCCGCCCCCTGACATCGTCGGACTTGACGGTGAGCAACTCCTGAAGGATATGGGCGGCCCCATAGGCCTCCAGGGCCCACACCTCCATCTCTCCGAACCTCTGCCCGCCAAACTGGGCTTTGCCCCCCAGGGGCTGCTGAGTGATGAGGGAGTAAGGTCCCGTGGAGCGGGCGTGGATCTTGTCCTCCACCAGGTGAATCAGTTTCATGGTGTAGATATGGCCCACGGCCACCGGCTGGTCGAAGGGCTCGCCGGTACGGCCATCGCGAAGGATGATCTTGCCGAAGACGGGAGGGGGTACCCTCTTCTCCTTGTGGACCTTCTCGACCATGGGGTCCAGCTCGGAAGGAGAGATGTCTCGGCTCTTCACCCCCATATCCTCCAGCCAGAGGCGGAGACAGGCCTCCCTGGCCTCTCCGGTGTGCTCGTCGCTGAAGATGCGGTCTCCATCATAGCCCCGTTCGGCGAGCCACTCATTGGCCTTCTCCCCGTCGTAGTCGCCGCCCTCCCTTTCGGGGGCGGGGTTTATGGCCCTGGCCTTATGTAATATCCATACCCGGGCCATGGCGTCCTCAATGGCCACAGAGGTGGCGCCATCGAATACCGGGCACAGGACCCGTTGGTTCAGGCTATAGGCCGCTCCGGCCAGGTGGGTTTCCAAAATCTGCCCGATATTCATGCGGGAGGGCACACCGATGGGGTTGAGGATGATCTGAATGGGCCTGCCATCGGGGAGGTAGGGCATATCCTCCACGGGCAGGATGCGGGCGATGACGCCCTTGTTGCCGTGCCTCCCGGCCAGCTTATCCCCCACCGAGACCTTCCGCTTTTGCGCCAGCCAGACCCGGACCAGCTTGGTGACCCCGGCCTGGAGCTCATCCTTGTTGTTCCGGGAGAAGACCTTGACGTCGATGACCTTGCCCCTCTCGCCGTGGGGCACCCGGAGGGAGGTGTCCTTAACATCCCGGGCCTTCTCCCCGAAGATGGCCCGCAGTAGCTTTTCCTCGGCGCTGAGCTCCGTTTCCCCCTTGGGGGTGATCTTACCCACCAGGATATCGCCCGGTCCCACCTCGGCCCCGATGCGGATTATCCCCTCCTCGTCCAGGTCCCTGAGGCTCTCCTCGCCCACATTGGGTATGTCCCGGGTGATCTCCTCGGGGCCCAGCTTCGTCTCCCGGGCCTCCAACTCATGTTTTTCGATGTGAATGGAGGTGAACCTGTCTTGCTCCACCAGCTCCTCGGAGATGATCACCGCATCCTCAAAGTTGTAGCCCTCCCAGATCATGAAGGCGCAGAGGACGTTCTGGCCCAGGGCCAGCTCCCCGTTTTCGGTGGCGGAGCTATCGGCCATGATCTGCCCCTTCCGGACCCGGTCGCCATTTTTCACCAGGGGCCGCTGGTTGATGCAGGTCCCCTGGTTGGTGCGCACAAACTTCATCAGGGGATTGCCGAAGAAATTCTCAGCGCATTTGGAACAGTAACCATCTATATCAGTCAGGGGCTCCGGCCCCAGGGGGCCACCACACCGGGGACAGATGTGTTCCCCCTCTAGCCTGATTTCCGAGCCGGTGACTGAGGTAACGGTGCCGTCCATTTTGGCGAAGAGCACCTGCCCCGAGTCCCGGGCCGCCTGCCGCTCTATCCCGGTGCCCACGATGGGGGCCTCGGGGCGGAGCAGAGGCACCGCCTGTCGCTGCATATTGGAGCCCATCAGGGCCCGGTTGGCGTCATTGTGCTCCAGAAAGGGAATGAGGGCGGTGGCCACGCTGACTATCTGCTTGGGGGACACGTCCATGAAGTCGATCTTGTCGGGCGTCTCCCAGAAATACTTGTTGCCCCGGCGCACCTCCACCTTTTCCTTCATGACATGGCTCCGGAACTGCCCCTGCTCATCCAGAGGGGAGTTGGCCTGGGCCACGGTATGCTCCTCCTCCTGGTCGGCGGCGAGCCACTCGATGTCGTCCAGGTCCTGGGAGACGAAGGGCACCACCGGAATGTTCATCTCGGGCTGGTCGGCCAGGGTTTTGGCCGTCTTGGCGGATACGGGTTTTTTTGCCCGGGCCAGGATTTGGCCATCGGGTCCCTTGACGGTGTCCAGCGGCGTTTTGCCCACCAGCTTGCTGTGATGGCTGGGCAGTTTGTGCACCACCCGAAGGTACGGGGTCTCAATGAAGCCGAAATCGTTAACCCGGCTGTAGGTGGCCAGGGAGCCGATGAGCCCGATATTTGGCCCCTCAGGGGTCTCGATGGGGCAGATGCGCCCATAGTGGGAATGATGGACATCCCGGACATCGAAGCCGGCCCGCTCCCGGGATAGTCCCCCGGGCCCCAGGGCGGAGAGGCGGCGCTTGTGGGTGAGCTCAGCCAGAGGGTTGGTCTGGTCCATAAATTGCGATAGCTGGGAACCACCGAAGAACTCCCGGAGGGCCGCCACCACGGGGCGGATGTTGATCAGGGCGGCCGGGGTGGCCGTCTTGGGGTCGGTGATGCTCATTCGCTCCTTGACCACCCGCTCCAGCCGGAGCAGGCCGATGCGCAGCTGGTTCTGGATCAGCTCCCCCACGGTGCGCACCCGGCGGTTGCCCAGATGGTCGATATCGTCCGGGTGGTCCTTGCCGCTGTTGACCAGGATCACGTGGCGCACGATATCCAACAGGTCGTCGGGGGTGAGCACCCGCTTCTCCAGGCGGGAGGTGGCCTCAGCCACCAGCTTGGCCACCGGCTCGGCTTTCTCACCCTTTTCGGCCTCCAGGGCCTGTCCCAGGGTCCGCAGCGCCGGCAGCACCTTCTCGTTGTTGTGAGCGGCGTGCCGGTCCAGCTCCTGCCGGACCGGTTCCAGGTTCTGCCCCAGCTTGGTCTCTCCCATGAGGTCCGAAACCCCCTGGGCCAGCTTCTGGTACAGGCGGAGCCTTTTATTGAGCTTGTGGCGTCCTACCCTGCCCAGGTCATAGCGGCGGGCGTTAAACAGGAGATTTTCCAGGAGGTTCCGGGCATTGTCCACGTTGGGCGGGTCGCCGGGGCGGAGGCGTTTATAGATGTCTAAGAGGGCCTCCTCCCGGTTTCTGATCAGGGGCTCCCGTTCTATCGTGGTCTTGATATAGGACCCCTCATCCAGGTCTTCGAACAGCGCCAGAAGCTGCTCATCGGAGCCATAGGGGTGGGTCTCATCGCTGATGGCCCGCAGCAGGTTGGTGATGGGGATCTTCCGTTTGCCATCCACCTTGACCGTGATGGTATTCTTGTTGCTGACCTCGAACTCCAGCCAGGCCCCCCGGTCGGGGATGAGCTTGGCGTAGCACAGGTCCCGGCCGCTGGAGGCATCCTCCTCCAGGGTGAAGTAGGCCCCGGGGGAGCGCAGGAGCTGGCTCACCACCACCCGCTCCGCGCCATTGATGATGAAGGTGCCCTGGGGGGTCATCACGGGGAAATCGGCGATGAACAGCTTGGATTCCTGGAACTCTCCGGTTTCCTTGATCACCAGCCGGACGGTGGCATAGAGGGGTACGGCATAGGTGGTGTCGCGCTGGCGGCACTCCTCAGCCGGGTACTTGGGCACCTCCTTGATACAGCGGGGTGGGGTATGGCTTGTGTCCCACTCACACTCGTGCTTGGAGTCATGGAAGTGGTAGTCCAGGAAGTGAAGCTCCAGCCGGCTTCCGGTGAGGTCCTGGATAGGGGAGATGTAGTCGAATAGCTCCCGCAGCCCCTCCTTCCTGAACCTGTTGAAGGACTTGAGCTGAATCTCAATGAGGTTGGGTACCTCCAGGATGTGGGGGAGTTTCCCGTAGGACTTCCGATCTGAGACATCCGGATCGACGGGCCCAGACGCCGGCAACGTGGTCATAGCCATCCTTACTCGCTCCTTTTAGCTAAAGCATCGAATAGAATAGAGGTTCCTAGATTGGAGTGTTCAGTACGGGGAAATAGTGTCCAGTGGACGGAGAGGGGATAAAGCCGAATCTCAAAGGGCATAACTCCACGATGGGCATAGCTCCACAACGCACAAAAGATACAAGAGGAACAAGTCTAAATAATAGAGGCATAACTTCGCAAGGTAAAACTATACCACATGCCGCTCAATATGTCAATACCTTTGGCCTCTTTTTTTTATTTTACCTCGGCTCACACCCCCATCGGGCGGCCGGGCTCCTTGAATTTTACCTCGTAATGTGGTAAATTATGCTCACCGGGGACACACTACAAAAATCATCGTGTCCCAGGATTGAGAGCTGTGACTTCTTCCGCCAAAAAATCATCCGAACAGGATTCTGCGGCTTCGGACAGGGGCTTACAGGATGAGTTGGCCGGGATGCTGGCCCCCTTCAAGGGAGACCGGAGCTCCCTTATCCCCGCCCTGCAGGCCGTCCAGGAGAAGCTGGGCTACCTGCCCCCGGAGTCCCTGGACGCCATAGCCCGGGCCCTTCACTTTTCCCAGAGCGAGATCTTCGGCGTGGTCACTTTTTACTCTCAATTTCGACTCACCCGGGGTGGTACCCATACCGTTACGGTGTGCAGCGGCACCGCCTGCCACGTGCGGGGTGGGGAGCGGGTGCTCCGGGCGGCCCAGTCGGCGCTGGGTATCGAGCCCGGACACATCACCGAGGACTACGAGTTCGGCCTGGAGAGGGTGGCCTGTTTCGGTTCCTGTGCCCTGGGTCCGGTGGTGGTGGTGGACAAGCAGGTCTACGGCCGCATGACTCCCGCCAAGGTGAAACAGGTCATCTCCCAGATTCAATAATTTCATGAACCAGATGGCTCCCTTTGAAGACATCTGTAAACGGGCCGAAGAGGAATGGCGCGCCCTGGAGCAAAGCCCCCATCCACGGCTGATGGTGGGCTCTGCCTCCTGTGGGCGGGCGGCGGGGGCCCCTGCCGTGTTGGAGGCCATCGAGGCCGAGCTCCAGCGCCATCGCCTGGAGGCGACGGTCATCCAGGTGGGCTGCCTGGGGCTGTGCTATACCGAGCCCCTGCTGGATATCACCAAGCCGGGTGGGCCCCGCATATTCTATGGGGACGCCACCCCCGAGCTTGCCTCGCAGCTGGTGAGGGACTACCTGTTGGGGGACAACCCCCACCCCGACCTGGCCCTGGGCACCATGGGCGATGTGGGGGTGGAGGGTATCCCCAAGCTCTTCGATCTGCCCATGCTCAAGCCCCAGGTGCGGATTGTCCTCAAGAACTGCGGCCATATCGACCCCGAGAGCATCACCCACTATATCGCTCAGGGGGGCTACCACGGCTTTACCTCCGCCCTGGAGATGGGTCCGGAGGGTGCCATCGATGAGGTAAAGAGGGCGGGGCTGAGGGGCCGGGGCGGGGCCGGGTTCCCCACCTGGCAGAAGTGGCAGTTCTGCCGCAATGCCCCGGGCGACGTAAAATATCTGGTATGCAACGCCGACGAGGGCGACCCCGGCGCCTTCATGAACCGTTCGGTTCTCGAGGGAGACCCCCATGCCCTGCTGGAGGGAATGCTCATCGCCGGCTATGCCCTGGGGGCCACCGAGGGGTTTATCTATTGCCGGGCCGAATACCCCCTGGCGGTGCACCGCCTGGGGATCGCCCTGAAACAGGCCGCGGAGCTGGGCCTGATGGGGGAAAATATACTGGGCTCGGGGTTCAGCTTTCACATCCAGGTCCGCGAGGGGGCCGGAGCCTTCGTCTGCGGGGAGGAGACGGCGCTGCTGGCCTCCATCGAGGGGAAAAGGGGCACGCCCCGCCCCCGCCCCCCGTTCCCCGCGGTCAAAGGGCTG
This sequence comes from Dehalococcoidia bacterium, assembly GCA_036447315.1. GTDB lineage: Bacteria > Chloroflexota > Dehalococcoidia > JACVQG01 > JAZFUS01 > JAZFUS01. Next base: position 7,177 of record JAZFUS010000276.1, on the reverse strand, counting down.
TGGGGCAAGCCCACCAATATCAACAACGTGGAGACCCTCTCCACCCTGCCCCATATCCTGAGGGAGGGGGCCGAGTGGTACTCCGGGAAGGGCTCGGAGTTGAGCAAGGGCACCAAGACCTTCTCCCTGGTGGGGAAGGTCAAGCGCACCGGGCTCATCGAGATTCCCCTGGGGAGCACGCTGGGCGATATCATTTTCGGGGTGGGGGGTGGGCTGGTGGGCGACAAGGGGTTCAAGGCTGCCCAGACCGGGGGGCCATCGGGGGGGTGCCTTCCCAGCTCCGCCCTGGACCTGCCCATCGAGTATGAGGCGCTGGCCCAGGCGGGGTCCATCATGGGCTCCGGCGGACTCATCGTCATGGACGATTATACCTGCGCCGTGGACCTGGCGCGCTTTTTCCTCACCTTCACCAAGAGCGAGTCCTGCGGCAAGTGCGTTCCCTGCCGGGTGGGCACCGGCCAGATGCTCCAGATGCTGGAGCGTTTCACCCGCGGTGAGGGCAAGCCCGGCGACATAGAGAAGCTGCTGGCGCTGTGCGACCTGGTGAAGAATACCTCGCTGTGCGGCCTGGGCCAGACGGCCCCCAACCCGGTGCTCACCACAGTGCGCTATTTCCGGGAGGAATATGAGGAGCATATCAATAAACGCTACTGCCGGGCCGCGGTGTGCAAAGGACTGGTGGAGGCCCCCTGCTCCCACATCTGCCCCGCGGGTATCGATGTTCCCCGGTACGTGCGCCTCTGTGCCGAGGGCAAATATGCCCAGGCCTTTGCCGTCAACCGGGAGAGAGTGCCCTTCCCCAGCGTCCTGGGCCGGGTCTGTTTTCACCCCTGCGAGGCCCGCTGCCGGCGGGGGCAGCTGGAGGAGCCCATAGGTATCAGGATGCTGAAGCGTATCGCCTCCGAGCGGGATGATGGGGCGTGGCGGTCGCTGCTCAAGAAGGCGCCCCCCACCGGGAAGCGGGTGGCCGTCGTGGGCTCCGGTCCCGCGGGCCTTACCGCCGCCTACTATCTGGCCACCGGGGGGCACGCCGTCACCGTGTTCGAGGCCCTGCCCCAGGCCGGGGGCATGATGCGGGTGGCCATTCCCGAGTACCGGCTGCCCCGGGAGGTCCTGGACGCCGAGATCGAGGACATCGAGAGGGCCGGCGTGGAGATTCGGACCGCTACGCGGGTGGAATCCCTGGACTCCCTTATGGAGCAGGGGTATGACGCCGTTTTCCTGGGTCTGGGGGCCCACCGGGGGGCGGAGATGGGGGTGGAGGGGCAGGGTGGACCCGCGGTGGTGGATGCTGTAGACTTTCTCCGGAGGGTCACCCTGGGCGAGGGGGTCTCGGTGGGGGAGAAGGTGGCGGTGGTGGGTGGGGGCAATGCCGCCATCGATGCCGCCCGCTGCGCGCTCCGGCTGGGCGCCACTTCGGTCTCCCTGGTCTACCGGCGCACCCGGGACGAGATGCCGGCCAGCCCCGAAGAGGTGGAGGCCGCCATCGAGGAGGGGGTGGAGATGGTCTTCCTGGCCGCCCCCTGCCTGCTGCGCAAACAGGGGAGTGGGGTAAGGCTTGAGTGCGACCGGATGCGGTTGGGGGAGATCGACTCTTCCGGCCGGCGCCGGCCGGAGGCCATCCCCGACGACAAGTTTTCCCAGGACTTCGATACGGTTATCGCGGCCATCGGCCAGGTGCCCGAGGTCCCGCGGGCCTTTGCCCTGGGTCTGGGACGGGGCAATACTATCACGGTGGACCCGGACTCCATGGCCACCTCCCGGAGCGGCGTTTTCGCCGGGGGCGACTGCGTTATCGGGCCGGCCTCCGTCATCGAGGCCATAGCCCACGGCCGGCAGGCGGCCATATCTATCGACAGATATCTCGGGGGCAGTGGGGATATCGGTGAGGTGCTGCTGCCTCCAGAAGCGGGGGAGGAGTCCACCTTCGTCGCCGAGGAGGGGGAGCGGCACCGGCCGCCCATGGCCCATCTCCCCCCGGAGAAACGAATGGAAGGCTACCCCGAGGTGGAGCTGGGTTACTCCGACGCGCAGGCCGTCGAGGAGGCCCAACGCTGCCTCAAGTGCGATTTAGAGGAATAGCTGTTAATGGGGGCAACATGAATTTCATCACCTTGACCATCGACGACAGGGAGGTAAAGGCCCCGGTGGGGTCCAGCGTGCTCCGGGCCGCGGAGGACTCGGGCATCTATATCCCCACCCTGTGTTACCATGAATCCCTGGAGCCCTATGGGGGCTGCCGGATGTGCATCGTGGACATCGAGAACATGCGGGGCCTGCCTCCGGCCTGCACCACCCCGGCGGGCGACGGTATGGTGGTCCGGACCAGCACCCCCCAGCTAACGGAGCTGCGCCGGGGCATCATGGAGCTGATCTTGAGCGAGCATCCCCACTCCTGCCTGGTCTGCTGGAGGAAGGAACGGTGCAAGCCCTTCGATATCTGCCTGCGCAATGTGGATGTCACCGCCCGCTGCGTTAACTGCCCCAAGAACCGGCGCTGCGAGCTGCAGACGGTGTTCGATTACCTGGGCATGGCGGGCTGCAAGGAGATAAGCCTTCCCTACAAATACCGGGACCTGCCCATGTCCCTGGAGGACCCCTTCATCGACCGGGACAACAACCTCTGCATCCTGTGCGGGCGCTGCGTCCGGGTGTGCCAGGAGGTGCGGGTCAACGGCTGCCTGTCCTTCACCTACCGGGGGTCCGAGGCCCTGGTGGGCACCGCCTTCGGCCGCAACTATAAGGAGTCGGGGAGCGAGTTCTGCGGCGCCTGTGTGGACATCTGCCCCGTGGGCGCCATCATGGAGCGCCGGAACAAGTGGGCGGGCCTGCCCGAGCGCCTGGTGAAAACCACCTGCCCCTATTGCGGGGTGGGGTGTCAGCTCCTCCTCGAGGTCAAGGACGGCGAGGTCCTGCGGATCACCCCGGACCTGGAGGGGGCGGCCAATCTGGGCCAGGCCTGCGTCAAGGGCCGGTTCGGTGTGGCCGAGACCATCAATCACCCCGAGCGCCTCACCACCCCCCTGGTGAGAAAGAACGGAAAGCTGGAAGAGGCTACCTGGGACGAGGCGCTGGACCTGGTGGTCTCCAAGCTGGCCGGGTATAAGCCCCAGGAGCTGGCGGTCATCACCTCGGCCAAGTGCACCAACGAGGACAACTATGTGATGCAGAAATTCAGCCGGGCGGTCCTGGGCACCAACAATGTGGACCACTGCGCCCGGCTGTGCCACGCCCCCACGGTGGCCGGCCTGGTGCAGAGCTTCGGCAGCGGGGCCATGAGCAACTCCATCAGCGAGATCGCCGATGCCGAATGTATCCTGGCCATCGGCACCAACACCACCTTCTCCCACCCGGTTATCGGCATCAAGGTGAAGCAGGCGGCCCGCCAGGGGAAGAAGCTTATCGTGGCCAATCCCCGGGAGATCGAGCTCTGCCGCTACGCCGATATCTGGCTTCGGCAAATGCCCGGGTCCGACGTGGCCCTGCTCATGGGCATGATGCGGGTTATCGTGGATGAGGGGCTGGAGGATAAAGAGTTCATCGCCGCGCGCTGTGAGGACTACGATGTTTTTCTGGAGTCCCTGAGGGCCTTCACCCCGGAGTTCGTGGCGGAGAAGACCGGCGTGCCCTGGGAAAAGGTCCAGGCCGCCGCCCGGATGTATGCCCAGAACAGCCCCGCCACCCTCCTCTACGCCATGGGCATCACCCAGCACACCCACGGCACCGATAACGTGCTGGCCACGGCCAACCTGGCCATGCTCACCGGAAATATGGGCAAGCCCTCCACGGGGGTCAACCCCCTGCGGGGGCACAACAACGTCCAGGGGGCCTGTGACATGGGGGCCCTGCCCAATGTGTATCCCGGCTACCAGTCGGTGGCCGACGCCGCCTCGAAGCAGAAGTTCGAGAACGCCTGGGGGAAGGAGATGCAGGCCAAACCCGGCCTGACCCTTACCGAGATGTTCGATGCCGTCTACACCGACGAGATCAAGGCCATCTACCTGGTGGGGGAGAACCCGGCCCGCTCCGAGCCCTGCCTGAACCACTGCTCCGGGGCCATGGAGAGGCTGGATTTCCTGGTGGTCCAGGACCTGGTCCTCACCGAGACCGCCAGGCTGGCCCATGTGGTGCTGCCGGCCTGTAGCTTCGCCGAGGAGGATGGCACCTTTACCAATACCGAGCGCCGGGTGCAGCGGGTGCGCCGGGCGGTCGAGCCGGTGGGGGACTCGCGTCCCGACTGGTGGATCACCTGCCAGATCGCGTCCAGGATGGGGGCCCAGGGGTTCGATTTTGAGGACCCCTCCCAGATCATGGACGAGATAGCCCGGGTTACCCCCAGCTATGGGGGAATCTCCTACAGCCGCCTGGAGGGGGGCGGGCTCCAGTGGCCCTGCCCCACCCCCGACCACCCCGGCACCCCCATTTTGCATACCCAGAACTTCACCCGGGGCAAGGGCCGGTTCCTGCCCCTGGAGTACCGGCCCCCCGACGAGACCCCCGATGAGGAGTACCCTTTGATCCTCACCACGGAGCGCACCCTGTGGCACTTCCATACCGGCACCATGACCCGCAAGGTGCCGGGCCTCAATGAGCTCCGGAACGAGGAGCTGGTGGAGATGCACCCCGCCGATGCCCAAAAGCTGGGTATCGAAGATGGCGAGATGGTAAAGGTGACCTCGCGGCGGGGGGAGGTAGAGGCCCGGCTTCTGGTCACCGAGGTCTCGCCCCCCGGGGTGGTGTCCATGACCTTCCACTTCACCGAGGCCCCCACCAATGTCCTCACCAATCCCAAGGTGGACCCGGTATCCAAGATCCCCGAGTACAAGGTGTGTGCGATAAGGGTGGAGAAAATCAAGGTCCGGGTGGGGGCGTAGATAGGGCCGGATGTACCGTATAGCGCTTAAAAAAAGGCTGGCGGCCAAAATATATCTCTTCCAGGTGGAGGCCCCGGCGGTGGCCGCGAAGGTCCAGCCGGGGCAGTTTGTGATGGTCAGGGCCCACGAGAGGGGGGAGCGCATCCCCCTTACCGCCGCCGGCTGGGACCGGGATAAAGGCCTCTTAAGCGTGGTGCTCTCGGCGGTGGGCAAGACCACCAGCGAGCTGGCCACCCTCAAGACGGGGGACACCATAGCCAACGTGGTGGGCCCCCTGGGGCGGCCCACGGAGATCAACAGTTTCGGCACCGTGGTCTGTGTGGCCGGGGGCTACGGGGTGGCGGCCATGCTGCCCATCGCCCAGGCCATGAAGGAGGCCGGGAACAGGGTGTTCTCCATCCTGGGGGCGCGGAGCGGCAAGCTCCTTTTCTGGAAGGACAGATTGGCGGCCGCCAGCGAAGAGCTCATCATCACCACCGATGACGGCTCCGAGGGCCGCCAGGGGGTGGTCACGCAGCCCCTCCGGGAGATAATGGAGAGGGAGAGGGTGGACCGGGTGATCGCCATCGGCCCCCCGATGATGATGAAGTTCAGCGCCGTGACCACCAAGCCCTTCGGGGTGAGCACCGTGGTCAGCCTGAACTCTATCATGGTGGACGGCACCGGCATGTGCGGCTCCTGCCGGGTGGAGGTGGGGGGGGATACCATGTTCGCCTGCGTGCACGGCCCCGAGTTCGACGGACACGCGGTGGACTGGGACCTGCTCCTGGTCCGCCAGCAGATCTATCTCGATAAAGAGAAGCAGTCCCTCAGGCTGTGGCGTCGCCGCCGGACCCCCCGGGCCCCTCAAGCCCGGAAAGGAGGGAGATAGCCGTGCCCCTCAATCTGAACCGGGTCCCCATGCCCAAGCGGGACCCCAAGACCCGCGTCGGGGACTTCGAAGAGGTGGCCCTGGGCTACACCCTGGAGCAGGCGGTGGAGGAGGCGCGCCGCTGCCTCGAATGCCCCAAGCGCCCCTGTGTCCTGGGCTGCCCCGTGGATATAGCCATCCCCGACTTTGTCACGGCCCTGGAGGGGGGGGACCTGCCCACGGCGGTGGGGGTCCTCAAGGACCGCAACAGCCTGCCCGGCATCTGCGGGCGGGTCTGCCCCCAGGAGAGCCAGTGCGAGGCCATGTGTGTCCTGGCCAAGAGGGGGGCGCCGGTGGCCATCGGCCGGCTGGAGCGGTACATAGCCGACTGGGAGCAGGCGGAGGGCCCCTCGGCCCGGCCCCCGGTGGCCATGGCCCGGCCCAGCCACAAAAAGGTGGCCGTGGTGGGGTCCGGGCCCGCGGGCCTGGCCGCCGCCGCCGAGCTGGCCAGGATGGGGCACGAGGTGGTCATCTTCGAGGCCCTCCATGACCCGGGGGGGGTGCTGGTCTATGGCATCCCCGAGTTCCGGCTGCCCAAGGCCATCGTCCGGGCCGAGGTGGACTATGTGAAGTCGCTGGGGGTGGAGGTGAGGTTGGACTGGGTGGTGGGCCAGACCGTCACGGTGGATGAGCTATTGGGGAGCGGCTACCACGCGGCTTTCCTGGGAACGGGGGCGGGTCTGCCCCAGTTTATGAATATACCCGGGGAGAACCTGGGGGGCATCTACTCGGCCAACGAGTTTCTGGTGCGGACCAATCTCATGAAGGCCTATCTCTTCCCCGAATATGATACCCCGTTGAGGGTGGGTAAGAGGGTGGTGGTGATCGGCGCCGGGAACGTGGCCATGGATGCCGCCCGCTGCGCCCTCCGGCTGGGGGCCTCCGAGGTCTCCATCGTCTATCGCCGCACCCGGGCCGAGATGCCCGCCCGCCTTGAGGAGGTGGAGAACGCCGAGGAGGAGGGCCTTAACTTCCGGCTGCTGACCAATCCCCTGGCCTTTCATGGCGATGCCAACGGCATGGTGACGGGCATGGACTGCATGGAGATGGAGCTGGGGGAGCCCGATGCTTCCGGCCGCCCCCGGCCCGTCCCCAAGGCGGGTTCCGAGTTCCCCCTGGAGGTGGACACCGTGGTGGTGGCCCTGGGCACCACCCCCAACCCCCTGCTCTCCTCCTCCACCCCGGGGCTGGACACCAATCCCCAGGGCACCGTAGTGGCGAATGGCGAAGCGGGCCGGACCAGCCGGGACGGGGTCTGGGCGGGAGGGGACCTGGTCACCGGGGCGGCCACCGTGATCAGCGCCATGGGGGCGGGGAGGCGGGCCGCCGCCGACATCGATGACTACCTGCGCGCTTGAGCCCGCTCTGTCAACACCCCAAATCTAGGGTGTAG
>JAZFUS010000275.1:0-6938 GCA_036447315.1 Dehalococcoidia bacterium | reverse complement strand
ATCTGGGGGACGAAATCCGCGGAGGGGGATGCGCCTTGAAGGACGGCATACCCCTTTACGAGGTGCTCAGGCGCCCGGTGATCACGGAGAAGGCCAACGCCCTTCAGTCCCTGAACAAGTATGTGTTCGAGGCGGCCTCCGGGGCCAACAAGATCCAGATCAAGCAGGCGGTGGAGATGGCCTTCAAGGTGAAGGTGAAGTCCGTCAACGTGATGACGGTGCCCGGCAAGACCAGGAGGTTTGGCCGCCGCGCGGTGAAGGGCCCCGCCTGGAAAAAGGCCGTGGTTACCCTCATGGAGGGGCATAAAATCCAGCTGTTTGAAGGGATATAATAGGGCGTTTTAAAGAGGGACGAAGTCCGTCTTTGATATCGATTAAATCAACGTTGCCCATCAAGGAGATAAGAGAACTTGGCGCTTAAAATATTCAAGCCCACCTCCCCGGGGCGCCGGAATATGACCGGGGCCACCTTCGAGGAGATTACCAGGAAGAAGCCGGAGAAGTCGTTGCTCGTGCCTCTCAAGAGTAAGGCGGGGAGGAATAACATGGGGCGGATTACGGTCCGCCACCGGGGTGGGGGAGCCAAACGGCGGCTCAGGATCATCGACTTCAAGCGGAACAAGCTCGACGTCATCGGCCGGGTGGAGTCCATCGAGTATGATCCCAACCGCTCCTCCTACATCGCCCTTATCCTCTATGAGGATGGGGAGAAACGCTATATTCTGGCCCCGCTGGGGCTAAAGGTGGGCGGCGCCGTAAGCTCCGGGGTGGGCGCTGAGGTAAAGCCGGGCTGCAGCATGCCGCTGCGGGCCATACCGCAGGGCACCCAGATACATAATATCGAGCTTCAGATAGGTAAGGGGGGGCAGTTGGTACGCAGCGCCGGGGTGGCCGCGTCCCTGATGGGTAAGGAGGCCCCCTATGTCCTGGTGAGGATGCCTTCGGGAGAGGTGAGGCGTATCCACGGCGAATGTAAAGCCACCATCGGGCAGGTGGGAAATGTGGACCATCAAAACATCACCCTGGGGAAGGCCGGGCGCAAGCGGAACATGGGGATACGGCCCACGGTCAGGGGGTCCGCCATGAGCCCCCGGGACCATCCCCATGGCGGCGGGGAGGGCAGGAGCCCAATCGGTATGCCCGGCCCCAAGACACCCTGGGCCAAGCCCGCGCTGGGCTTCGTGACCCGGAGCCGCCGCAAGGTTTCAAACCGGATGATCCGGAAGAGGAGAAAATAATGTCCAGATCGACGAAGAAAGGCCCGTTTGTTGATCCTAAACTGTTGAAAAGGATTATGGCGGCCAACCAGACTGGACAGAAAGCGGTGGTCAAGACCTGGTCCCGGGCCTCCACCATCCTCCCCGAGATGATCGGTCAGACCATCGGCGTGCATGACGGCAGGAGGCATGTCCCTGTATTCGTCACTGAGGATATGGTGGGACACAAGCTGGGCGAATTCTCTCCCACCCGAACGTTCAGAGGACATACGCGCCGGACCGAAAAGGTCAGCCGCATACAGAAGAGGAAATAGTGAAAGTAAGGGCCATAGCCAAGGACGTGCGCATATCGCCTCGTAAGATCCGGCCCATAACGGACCTGGTGCGCGGGAGAAGGGTAGAGGAGGCTCTCACCCTCCTCCGCTTCAGCCCCAGCCCGGCGGCCCGGGCTGTAGCCGGGGTGGTGAAGTCGGCGACCGCCAACGCCGAGAACAATTTCCAATTGGTGCCGGCTGAGCTGCGCATAGTGACTATCTTCACCGATCAGGGACGCACCATAAAGCGGTTTCGTCCCAAGGCCCGAGGGCGGATAAGTCCCATCCTGAAGAGATCGAGCCACATTACAGTTGTGGTCGAGGAGGAGGTCTAATTGGGACATAAGGTTCATCCCACGGGTTTCAGGCTGGGCATTGTCCAGGAATGGCGTGCCAAATGGTACGCGGATAAGCACTATAAGGACCTCCTGGGGGAAGACCTTCAGATCCGGGGGGCTATTCGCACCCAGTATGGTGAGGCCGGCATTTCCCGGGTCGAGATCGACCGCCAGGCCAATCAGCTGGCCGTGACCATCTTTACCTCCCGGCCGGGGGTTGTCATCGGCCGGGGAGGCCAGCGGGTGGATGAGATGCGGGCGCATATGGAGAAGGTCACCGGGAAAAAGGTAAAGCTTAATATCATGGAGATCCGCCAGCCGGAGATGGACGCCTATCTGGTGGCCAGGAGTATAGCCGAGCAGATCGAGCGCCGGGTGGCGTTCAGACGGGCGATGAAGCAGGCCGTCTTTCGCACCATGCAGGGGGGGGCCAAAGGGGTTAAGGTCCAGGTTTCCGGAAGGCTGGGGGGCCGTGAGATAGCCCGCCGGGAGACGAATCGGGAGGGCCGGGTGCCCCTGCAGACCCTGAGGGCCGACATCGATTTTGGTCTGTCCGAGGCCCGCACCGCCCTGGGCCGTATCGGGGTCAAGGTCTGGATCTATAAGGGCGAGATTATCAGGGTTGCTGAGGCGCCCGACCTGTCCTAGGAGGCAACATGCTGCAGCCCAAAAGGGTTAAATATCGCAAGGCCCACCGGGGCCGGATGAAGGGTATCTCCATTGTGGGGAGTACGGTCCTGTTCGGCGACTTTGGCCTCCAGGCCATGGAGCCCTGCTGGATGACGGCCCGACAGATCGAGGCCGCTCGCCGGGCCATAACCCACCACGTCAAGCGGGGGGGCAAGGTCTGGATCCGGATTTTTCCGGACAAGCCGGTGACTCGCAAGCCCCTGGAAACCCGCATGGGGAGCGGCAAGGGCGCTCCGGACCATTGGGTGGCGGTGGTGAAACCGGGGAGGGTCCTCTTTGAGATGTCGGGGGTCAGGGAGCTGGAGGCTCGAGAGGCCATGAGGCTGGCCTCGCACAAGTTGCCCATAGATACCCGGTTTGTCTCGCGGACCGAGGACGGGGGGAGGTAGGAGTTGAGGAGGTATGGGCATGAAGCTCGATGAGATCAGGGCCCAGAGCCCGGAAGAGTTGGTCAAAAAGCTGGAGGAGACCCGGAGGGAGTACTTTAACCTGCGTTTCCGCCACGCCACTCGCCAGCTGGTGAATACCTCCGAGCTGCGCCGGGTGAAGAAGGATATCGCTCGCATCCTGACCATCATGCGGGAAAAGGAACTGGTTGAGAGGTAGGCCGTGCAAAAGAAGCTGAAGACCCGCCTGGGACGGGTGGCGAGCAACGCCATGGATAAGACGGTGGTGGTAGTGGTGGAGAGGGGGGTGCGCCACCCCCTGTATAAGAAGGTTATGCGCCGCCGCACCAGGTATAAGGTCCATGATGAGTCCAACGCCTGCCAGGTGGGGGACATGGTCAGAATGGTCGAGACCCGTCCCATGTCCAAGGAGAAGCGGTGGCGGGTGGTGGAGATCGTGACCAAGGAGAAGGCGGTGGCGGTGGAGCCCAAGGAGATCAGGGAGGAAGACCCGGTGGCGGCGGGGCCCGAGTCAACCAGGGAGGAAGACCCGGTGGCGGCGGGGCCCGAGTCAACCAGGGAGGAAGACCCGGTGGCGGTTGAGCCCGAGTCAACCAGGGAGGAAGACCCGGTGGCGGTTGAGCTCGAGGAGACCAGGAAGGAAGACCCGGTGGCGGTTGAGCCCGAGGAGACCAGGAAGGAAGACCCGGTGGTTGAAGGATGATTCAGACATATTCCCGGCTTCGGGTGGCCGATAATACCGGCGCCCGGCAGCTGATGTGCATCAATGTGCCGGGGGGCACGGGGCGTAGATACGCCAGGTTGGGGGATATAATCGTGGGCACCGTGAAGCAGTCCATTCCGGGGGCGGCGGCCAAAAAGGGGGACGTGGTCCGGGCGGTCATTGTGCGCACGGCCAAGCCCCATCGCCGGCCCGACGGCTCCTATATCCGCTTTGACGACAATGCGGCGGTGCTCTTGGACGAGAAGAATAATCCCCGGGGGACCCGGGTCTTCGGGCCCGTGGCCAGGGAGCTTCGGGAGAAGAACTTTATGAAGATTGTATCCCTGGCCCTGGAGGTCCTGTGAACGTCCAGAAGAACGATACCGTGCTGGTCATCACCGGCAAGGACCGGGGAAAAAAGGGGAAGGTCCTGCACTCCTTTCCCAAGGCCGGCCGGGTGCTGGTGGAGAAGGTCAATATGATCAAACGCCATTCCAGGGCCCGGGGGACGGTAAGGCAGTCGGGGATCGTGGAGAGGGAAGCCACCATCTCCGTGGCCAATGTAATGTTTCTATGCGCCAAGTGCAACCATCCGGCCCGCATCGGTTATCGGTTTCTGCAGGATGGTAAGAAGGTCCGGTTTTGCCGGGCCTGTCAAGAAGTCATCGAATAGGGAGGACAGTGGATTGTCCCGGCTGAAGGAAAAGTTTAAGGAAGAGATAGCTCCCGTCCTCATGGGGGAATTCGGCTATGGCAACGGGATGCAGGTGCCCCGCCTGAAGAAGGTGGTGCTCAACATCGGACTGGGGGAGGCAACACAGAACCCCAAGGTGCTGGAGGCGGCCCGGGCGGACCTGACCACCATCTCGGGCCAGTCGCCGGTGACCACCCGGGCCAAGAGGTCTATTGCCACGTTCAAGCTTCGGGAAAAGACGCCTATCGGCCTGATGGTCACCCTGCGCGGCCAGCGGATGTATGAGTTTCTGGACAGGCTGATAAATATCGTCCTGCCCCGGATCCGTGATTTTCAGGGAGTTTCTCATGATGCCTTCGACGGCAGGGGTAATTATAACCTTGGCCTCCGGGAACAGATCGTCTTCCCCGAGGTGGACTATGACAAGGTGGATAAGGTGAGGGGGCTGGAGGTTGCCATTGTCACCAGTGCCCACAGCGATGAGGAGGGGCGCCGTCTGCTGGAGCTGATGGGTATGCCCTTCCGGAAAGACTGATATGGCTAAAACATCTATGATCGTCAAGTCCCGCAGGAAGCCCAGGTACCCGGTGCAGCAGAAAAACCGGTGCGGCCTCTGCGGGCGGCCCAGGGCCTACATGCGCAAATTCGGCCTGTGCCGCATCTGCTTCCGGAAGCTGGCCCTGGAGGGGGCTCTGCCCGGGGTGAGGAAATCGAGTTGGTGAGGCAAGTATTTTGGGTGTGGTAACCGATCCCGTAGCCGATATGTTGACCAGGATTCGCAATGCCATTATGGCGGGGCACGACTCCGTGCCGGTGCCCACCTCCCGGCTGAAACTGGCCATCGCTAAGATCCTTAAAAGCGAGGGCTTCATTTCCGATTATGAGGTCCTCCGGGGCAAGCCCCCGAGGATGATCAAGATACGCCTCAGATACTATGAAAATAAGCAGCCAGCGGTGAGCGGACTGGAGCGGGTCTCTAAGCCCGGCCTGCGGGTGTATGTCGGCAGCCAGGAGATCCCCAGGGTCTACGGGGGGCTGGGCATCGCCATCCTCTCCACGCCCAAAGGGGTTATTACCGGAAACCAGGCCTGGCGGCAGCGCCAGGGTGGTGAACTGCTGTGCTACGTATGGTAGGAAGGATCGGATGTCTCGAATAGGACGGCAACCCATAGCGGTGCCCCAGGGGGTAACCGTGGAAATCGGGGAAAGCAACCGGGTCAGTGTCCAGGGGGCCAAGGGCGAGCTTCGCTTCGCCTTTAGTCCGGCCATGATCATTACCCGGGAGGACGATACCCTGTGGGTAAAACGGCCCAGCGATAGCAAAACCCACCGGTCCCTTCACGGGCTGACGCGGAGCCTCCTGTCCAATATGGTGCAGGGTGTTTCCCAGGGCTATGAGAAGAATCTGGAGCTCAGCGGTGTGGGCTACCGGGTGGCCAAGGAGGGGGAGAGCCTGGTGCTCCAGGTGGGTTTTTCCCGTCCCGTGGAATTTAAGCCACCGGAGGGGGTGGGCCTGGAGGTGGAGGGGACGAACCGTATCAAGGTCCTGGGTATCGATAAGCAGTTGGTGGGAGAGGTGGCGGCTCAGCTCCGGCGCCTCCGGCCCCCCGATGCCTATAAGGGCAAGGGTATTCGTTATGCGGGGGAGAAGCTTCGCCTCAAGCCGGGTAAGGCCGGCAGGGTGGGACTGAGGAAGTAGTCTGATGTCTGAAAAGAAAAATCCAAGGCTGGCCAGGAAGAGAAGGCGTGCCCGGGTCAGGGCCAAGGTGGTGGGCAGCTCCCAGCGCCCCCGGCTCAGTGTCTTTCGCAGTGTGAAGAATGTTTATGCGCAGTTGATAGATGACTCCGCGGGCCATACCCTGGCCCAGGCCTCCAATCTGGATGCGGAATACCAGAAGCCGGAGGGCACTGTTACCAAGACGCAGATTGCCGGGGTTGTGGGTACCCTCATCTCAGAGCGGGCCAAGGCCAAGGGGATAACCCAGGTGGTCTTCGATCGTGGTGGCTATAAGTATCATGGTCGGGTCAAGGCCCTGGCTGAGGCGGCCCGTAAAGGGGGTCTGAAATTTTAGGAAGTAGTATGGAACGGCGAGAAAAGATCGATGCCTCGTTGCTCAATCTGAACGAAAAGCTGGTGAATATCAACCGCGTGGCCAAGGTGGTCAAGGGGGGTAAACGGCTTCGGTTCACGGCTCTGGTGGTGGTGGGCGATGGCGAGGGGCACGTGGGTATGGGCGTGGGCAAGGCCCAGGAGGTACCCGAGGCCATTCGCAAGGCGGGTGTCCAGGGTCGAAAGAGGTTGATCAAGGTGCCCATGAGAGGTACTACTATCCCTCACGAGACGTTGGTCAAGTACGAGGCGGCCAGGATTCTGATGAAGCCGGCAGCCCCGGGCACCGGAGTCAAGGCCGCGGGGGGTGTCCGGGCGGTGATCGAGGCGGTGGGGATCAGGGATATCCTGACCAAGTCCCTGGGCAATTCCAACCCTATCAATATTGTGAAGGCTACCATGCTCGGCCTGGCCGGACTGAAGGACATCCGGGCGGAGTTGGCGAGGCGTAAGGGGTACCCTGAA
>JAZFUS010000274.1:0-2156 GCA_036447315.1 Dehalococcoidia bacterium | reverse complement strand
TCAACTTCGCCAGCACCCACCCCCTGGACCTCACCGGGGCTGAGGCCGATGTCCTTTCCCGGGCCGACCTGGTCCTGGGCCTGGAGGTGGACGACCTGTTCGGGGCCCTTCATAAGGTGGACACGCACACGAGGGAGTTTGCTCCCATCGTCTCCCCACAGGCCAGGATAGTCGATATATCGCTTCGGGACCAGTTGATAAGGAGCTGGGCTACGGACTTCCAGCGCCTCCAGCCGGTGGACCTCTCCATCGCCGCCCAGTCGGGTGCCGCGCTCACCCAGCTTCTGGCACAGTGCCGGACGGTCCATCGGGGGATGAGCCCTCAGAAGAAACGGGGTCTGGAGGAAAGGAAAGCAGCTATCGGGCGGGAGCATGATGAGTTGAGGGCTCGCTGGCGGGCGGAGGCGGAGCGGGCCTCCAAACAGAGCCCCGTTTCCCTGGCCTGGCTGGCCTTGGTGGCCTGGGAGGCCATCAAAGGCGAGGACTGGATGCTGGCCAATGGGACCCTGAGGGGCTGGGCCCGCCGCCTCTGGGATTGGCAGAAGCCCCACCAGTTTCTGGGGGCCAGCGGTGGCGGCGGGCTGGGCTATGGTCTCGGTGCCTCGCTAGGGGCGGCCCTGGCTCACCGTGGCTCCGGAGTCCTGTGCATAGACCTCCAGGCCGATGGAGACTTCCTCTTCACCCCTCAAGCCCTGTGGACGGCTGCCCACCATGAGATTCCCCTGCTTATGATAGTGGACAACAACCGCGCCTTTCTGAACACGGAGAACCATGCGGCGGCGGTGGCTCGCCACAGGGGCAGGCCCGAAGAAAGAAAGGTGATCGGCACCACCCTGGAGGACCCCGCCGTTGATTTCAGCGGCCTGGCCCGTTCCTTTGGGATTCACGCTGAGGGGCCTATCGAAAACCCGGCGGATATCCAGCCCGCCCTGGAGAGAGCGGTGCAGGAGGTAAAAAGGGGAAAGGCAGCCCTGGTGGACGTGGTCACGGCCAAAGGTGGCTGACGGGGGCCCCTTTAGGGATGGGAGAACCCCTCTTTTTCCCACAGGCTTTTAGCCTCGTCTATCAGCTCCGGCGTGACCCGGCTCAGTCCCCGCTCCCGGGCCAGGTCCTCGACACTCTTCACCACCATCAGCCGCACCATCTCGGGGGCCCTCCGCATCTTCGCCTCCGCCGCCTCCGTCCAGGCTATATCCTCTTTCCCCTGATGACCGCCCCGTTGCAATTTTTGGTGTTTCTGCTGAACGGTCTCGGGCGTCGCCGCCTTCCGGCCCCGGTGCCGCGCCGGGTCGTCTCCCTTCAAGGATGCCTCACCGTTGACCACCAGGACATTACAGCGGGCCAGGCGGACCAGGTTCTCCGCGGTGCCCCCGATATCGGCATACTCACTGTGATGCGTACCAAATCTCCCCACGATCAGGAAGGAGGCCGCACCGGCCGTTACATGGTTCAGGATCTCTTCAAAGGGCTTCCCGGTGAGCAAAACGGTCCCTACCTCCTGGCCCCGTCCCCGAGCCACCTGCTGCGCCCTCTGAAGGTGTTCCCCGTATATCTTTTCCAACCCGCTGTTGATTATCTGATCATGGAGCTTTTCCTGGGCCTCGAAATGAAAGTCTCTCCCCGCCTCTTCGGAGAGGACACCGGCGATACTCTGGAAAGCGACGTTGTGAAAGTGGGGGTCGTAGGCGGCTATGACCTCGATTTCGGTCCCCATCTGTTCGCCCAGGGTCAGGCCACGCTCCAGGGCCTGGAAGGACTGGGGGCTGCCGTCGATAGCCACCACAATCTTGCCGTGGTCCGATGGCGCCTTCTTCACCACCAGGACATCCGTCCGAGCCCTCCGCAGCACCCTTTCACACACGGTCCCGATGATGCTTCTCTCCACCGCCCCCAGCCCCAGGAAACCCATGACCAGGAGGCCGTAGTCCTCCCGGTCCAGCTCCCGGAGTATCTCCACATAGTTTTGCCCCTCCGCCATCTTGCCTTCGGAGGAGACCCCCCCGTCTCGACACTCGTTTTCAAAATAATCGAGGTAGGACTGGGATATCGTCTCGAGCCCCCGGGTGATGAGCGTGCCGTGGAGGGCCCGCTGCCTCTGGAGCTCACCCTCCTGCTGGTATTTGGCGGGCAGGCCCTTCTCCATCTGCCGGCCGATA
>JAZFUS010000273.1:0-11257 GCA_036447315.1 Dehalococcoidia bacterium | reverse complement strand
GTCAATCTGCCACACGCCCAGGCCGGGGACCTCGGGGAGAAGAAACTGGAGGTTCATTACCTCCTTGCACTGGACCCGGTAATACCCGCAGTCCCGCCCCGGGCACGCTATCTCCCTCATCTCGGCCTCGCCGGTCTCGATGCCGGCCAGGTCGCCGGTGTCCCTGTCCACCAGCCCCACGGACTTCTCGCCATCCCCTTTGCAGATGAGGCCTCGCGTCCGGGAGTAGCAGCGATAGTATTGGGCGGCCCACTTTTCCGGCTCCTCGACGGGGATGAGGACCCGGAGTTCCCTCGGCTTCTCGCCAAACACGGCCTGGACCTCCGGAGGGCACACGAAATAGTCCACGGCGGCGGGGTACTTCGTCCCGTCCCTGTCCTTCATGATTCCCAGATGGATCTTGCCCAGACGCGGCAGGCGCTTCTGCTCACTGAGTCCCTTGATCGGCATCTTTACCTCCTGTCATTATGGCAACTCCATCCCGGCGGGCCTCCCAGTTCGGCCCGGTATCTCATTAACACCCCCGGGGATACCGGGCCGTATCTGGGCATTGGGGGCCAGGTCTCGCCGGCTCAAGGCACTATATCGTCCGCCTCGGCCAGGGGGGTATGCCGGCCACCCCGGGGATAAAACCCGCCCTCGTACCTGTCCCTCATCACCGCCATCCCGTGCGCCCATTCGAGCCCGATCTGGCAGCGGGCGCAGCCCGCCAGCATATCCCGGTGGGTGCACTTCATGTAAGTACGGTGTCTGCACTGGGGCAGGTGGTCGTGATGAATCCGGCAGCCCTCGCACCGGAACTGGTGCTCGCAGGTCCCGGGGCCGTCGGCCCAGATGCAACCTATATGGGACTCCGAAATCATCTCTCTCCTTGAAGTTTCACCCTTTAACGGGCTCGATCTTTTTAACGTGTCCTGTACCGATGCCATCGTCTGGTGAAAGGCGGCGGCCACCATGTGCATTTTTAACACCTGTGAATATTATACACCATTATATTGACTTGTTCAATACATTATGGTAGTATTTTCGCACAGGCTTGAAAATATTCTACAGGGGGTGAGAATATGGACAACAGGGGGGATTTCATGGCGGAAGAGCATGTAGGAGACCTGCTGAAAAAGCTCAGGGGCATCCGGGGCATGAGCCAGAGGAGGCTGGCCCTGGAGTCCGGCATCGACCGGGGCTACATAAACAAACTGGAATCGAAAAAGGAAATGGGCATCTCCCTGCGCACGGCCCGGGCCCTGGCCAGGGGCCTGGATGTGCCCCCCGAGGTGTTCCTGAAGTCCGATGCCTCAGGGCCGGTTATGCCCTCGCCGGAAGCCGCCCTGACGGAGATTGAAATGTCCCTCCGGGCCTATATACCGGTCTATGCCGAGGTCTCCCTGGGCGCCGGCATTGAACCCATAGACTACGTGGCCACTACCAGGGCCAAGCCGTCACCGGACTACCTGAAGGCATACCGGGCCCGGGGACTCTGTTTCGATCCTGAAATTCGCGAGGGCGACACGGTCATCGTCAATACCGAGCTGTCGTGGTCGGATGGCGATCTCGTCGTCTGCATCATCGAAGGCCAGGCATCCGTCAAGCGCTACCGGGATGACGGAAAGGGAAATATTTGGCTGGAGAACAACGACGGCAAGTACCAGCCGGAGGAATGCCATTTTCTGGGCGTGGTCATAGAGCTCAACCGGAAGATCAGATAGGGGACGGCCGGCGGCTATCGGCGGCTATCGAACCGGAGCAGAGGGCTGTGTTCTACAGAATCCCGACCCTGACCCCGAATACTTGCAGCCCGGTCCGCCGGCCGGTGTAGGAAATTCGGCCTCCGCCGCTAATCAGCCCATATTATAGAGAGGTGGTCAAGATGAAAGAGCTTTCCGAGCTTCCCGACTTCCCCGGCCGCGGCCCCGGCTTTGACCCGGATACCTGGCACCTGCGGGTGGACGGGCTGGTGGAGGGTTCCCTGTCCCTAACCTTTGCCCAGGTGCAGGCCCTGCCCTCCGAGGAGGACACCAGCCCTTTCGAGTGCGTCGAGGGGTGGCGGGTGGACGGCAACCAGTGGCAGGGGGTGGCGGTGGCCACCGTGCTGGACTTGGCCGGCCCCATGCCCCAGGCCCGCTACGCCACCTTCCACGCCGGCGACTTCATCATGAGCCTGTCCCTGGAGGAGGCCCGCGCCCCGGGGGTGCTCCTGGCCCACTCCCTGGGCGGAGCACCCCTCCCACCCGAGCATGGCGCCCCACTGCGCCTGGTGGTGCCCGGTAAGGACTGCTTTTACGGGGTGAAGTGGGTGGAGAGGGTGGAGCTCACCATCGAGGTCCGGGACACGGGAAAAGAAATCGCCCTGGCTCGTGTCCGGCGCCAGGCGTGAACTACCGCTTCTGCCCCCACTGCGGCAACCCCCTGGTCCTGGCCGAGATAGCCGAGCAGCTGCGCCCCGCCTGCTTCCCCTGCGGCTTCGTCCAGTTCTCCGACCCCAAGGTCGTGGTGGGGGTTATCGCCGACAGGGAGGGCCGGATCCTCCTCCAGCAGCGCCGCCACAGCCCGGGCAAGGGCCTGTGGTCCTTCCCCTCGGGCTACGTGGACTCCGGGGAACCCGTGGAGGCCGCCGCCGTCCGGGAGGTGGCCGAGGAGACCGGGGTGGAGGTGCGGCTGGAGGGCCTCCAGGGGGTCTATTCCGAGGCCGACAACCCGGTGGTGTTCATCGTCTATCGCGGCTCCATCGTCAGCGGGGAGCCCCAGGCGGGGCGGGAGAGCCTGGCCGTGGGCCTCTTCCCCCCCGACGAGTTGCCTCCCCTGGCCTTCTCTCACGATACCAGAGTGATACAGGACTGGCACGCCGCCCGGGACGCCCCTCCGGGGCGGCGCCGAGTAAAGAAAAGAGGTTAAGTATGACAAGGACACTGGTTTCATCGCCCCAGATACCCGTCAGCCCCGGCTATTCCCCCGCCCTCCGGGCAGGGGGCCTGCTGTTCATATCGGGGCAGGTGGCCCGGGATGCCCAGGGCCGGTTGGTGGGAGGGAGGGACATCCTGGCCCAGACCCGCCAGGTCATGGACAACCTGACCGCCCTGCTCCAGGCCGCCGGCGCGAGCTGGGGAAACGTGGTGAAGACCAACACCTACACCACGGACATAGTTACCTTCCGCCGGGAAACCGGCGACCTCCGGCGCAGCTACCTGGTGGACCCGCCCCCCACCTCTACCCTGGTGGAGGTGAGTTCCCTGGCCGATCCCGACTTCATGGTGGAGATCGAGGCTGTCGCCATTATTGATTAGGGTAGCGGACAAGAGAAAGATCTTCGAGAGCAAAGCCCGGAGCCCTCTGCGCCCGTCTGCCTTGGGGGCCGGTTGCCATCCGCACCTATCTGTGATAGCGTATTAGGTAGCAATCCGTCCGGTCCCGCCTGGGGGAGGCCATACCGGGAAAGAAGATAGAGATGATGGGGTATTCCGGTCACTGGGCGTGGTGGCCAATGGGCATGGTGTTCATGTTCCTGTTCTCGGCGGCCTTTATCGCCCTGGTGGTCTGGGTGGTGAAGACCGTGACCCGCCCCAGGGAGGCGGGGAGAGGGGGTACACAAAATCCCCTGGATATAGCCAAAAACCGCTACGCCCGGGGCGAGATCGGCAAAGAGGAGTTCGAGCAGCTAAAGAAGGACCTCGCTTAGCACCACACCAGGACCACTCCCCGGGGAGGGCTCGGCCCTCCTTTTTCTTTTCCCTAGTCCTCCAGGCGGCGAAAGCCGTGGACCAGGGGGAAGCGGTAGAGGCCGAAGATCTCCCGGCTCCGCAGGAAGCCGATGAAGATGATGACGATGCCCAACAGCTCGGATGGATAGAGGAAATCCGGCTGATTAAACCGTCGGGCGAGCAGGCCCCCTGCAAATGGGAACATGGCCCCCACAGCGATAAGGACGTTGGACAGGACCCGATGGTGCATGATCCGCCGCCTCCAGAATATCCAGGCGCTGTAGACGGCCCCCCCCACCAGGGCCAGCGCGCCATAGGTGTTGAAAAAGGGAGTCAACAGGCGGGGACCTTCCCAGCCGGAGGGGAAAGCCTCCTTCCCCGAAAGGGGCACCCCCTGCGAGAGGACGGAAAGGTCCAGCGGCGAAGCGAATACCTTGTAGGCCGCGAACGCCGAGGCCAGGAGGAGAACGGCCATCACCACGTGCGCCGCCCGCCTCGCCGCCAGCAGGTAGGTAACACCAACACCCAGGTATGCGGCCACCAGGATAGCACCGAATAAATACCAGAGGCGGAAGACGATGGCATTGACGCCAAAGGCCGCGGCGAGAAACTCGCAACCGGTGGCCACGGCCCACATGAGGAGGCCTATGCTCCACAACAGTTGATATGGTTTGCGGCGGGCCAGGTACTGGTCAAACACAGCGATAGCAAAGATAAGGCTGACGAGGCTGGCCACAAATGGGACCACTACATTCACGGCTTCTCCCTTTGATCGGTCCGGTAAGCTGCCCTGCATTATATCACAACCAAGCGTGACCCGCTCCGGCTCTTATTGCCTTGATTATGTCCGTTATGCTATTCTAATCCCGCAGAGGAAAGCCAATCATGGAACCCAGAATCAAGACCATCGAAGGGGGAACCATAACCTCCCCCCGCGGCTTCCAGGCCGGGGCTGTCCGCGCCGGACTGAAGGCCAGCGGAGAGCTCGACCTGGGCATACTCCACTCCCAGGCACCCTGTGAGGCCGGCGGGGTGTTCACCACCAACCGCATCCAGGCGGCGCCGGTGGTTCTCTGCCGCAAGCACCTGGCCGACCACCGGGCCCAGGCCCTGGTGGTGAACTCGGGGATCGCCAACGCCTGCACCGGGGAAGATGGGCTGGCCCGGGCCGGGGAGATGGCCGCCATCACCGCCGAAAAGCTCGGGCTGCGGGCGGAGGACGTGCTGGTATCCTCAACCGGGGTCATAGGCCCGGCCCTGCCCATGGAGCGCATCCGCCCCGCCATTGCCCAGGTAGTCCTGGGCACCGAAGGCGGGGGGGAGCTGGCCCGGGCCATGATGACCACGGACACCCGCCCCAAGCAGGCCGCTGCTTCTGCTGAGGGGTTCACCATCGGCGGGGCGGCCAAGGGGGCGGGGATGATCCACCCCGGCATGGCCACCATGCTGGCCTTCCTGGCTACCGATGCCCCCCTGGAGCCCGGGTTCCTGGCCGCGGCCCTCAAGGAGGCCGTGGACATATCCTTCAACATGATTACCGTGGATGGAGACACCAGCCCCAACGACACGGTGCTGCTCATGGCCAATGGGCTGGGCGGAGGCGACCCCATTGGGGAGGGCTCCCCGCGAGCCCGTCCCTTCCGGAAGGCCCTGGAGCAGGTGTGCACCTGCCTGGCCAAAGCGGTCGTCCGGGACGGGGAGGGGGCCACCCGGCTCATCGAGGTCACCGTGGAGGGGGCTCTCACCCCTGGGGAGGCCCGGCAGGCTGCCCGCACCATCGCCGGCTCCCCCCTGGTCAAGGCAGCGGTACACGGGTCCGACCCCAACTGGGGCCGCATCATCGCCGCCCTGGGCAGAAGCGGAGCCGCCGTCGAGGAACCGAGGCTGGAGCTCCACCTGGGCAGCCTGTGCCTGATGAGAGACGGCCGCCCCCAGCCCTTCCCCGAGGAGGAGGCCAGGGCCATTCTCTCCCGGGATGAGGTACCCATCACGGTGGGCCTGAACCTGGGCCCCGCCCGGGCCACCGCCTGGGGATGTGACCTGAGCCCCGAGTACGTGATCATAAACAGCGCCTACACCACATGAGGCAGCACTTTGAGCGGTGAGCCAAAAAAAACCATCGTCGTCAAAATCGGCGGCTCCACCCTGGGCAGCCGGGATACCTCCCTGGAGGACCTGGTCGCCCTGCAACAAAGGGGGTGCCTCCCCGTGGTTGTCCACGGGGGGGGGCCGGCCGTATCGGACTGGCTGGACAGGATGGGAATCCCCACCCGGTTCGAAAAGGGCCTGCGGGTTACCGATGCCCGGAGCCTCGAGGTGGTGATCGCCGTGCTGGCGGGGCTGGTCAACAAGGGGCTGGTAGCCGAAATCGGACACCGGGGGGGAAGGGCCCTGGGCCTCTCCGGGCTGGACGGGCAGCTTATCCGGGCCCGGGCCGGGGACCCTACACTTGGGTACGTGGGGGAGATCACAGAGATCAACCTGGAGCCCCTCCAGGCCGTCCTGGGAGCGGGCTACATCCCGGTTATCGCACCATTGGCCTTCGGGTCAGGAGAGAAAGACCGGGGCAGCCCCACCGGGGCGCTCAATGTGAATGCCGACACCGCGGCCGGGGAGATCTCGGCGGCGCTGGGGGGGGACAAGCTCATCTTCCTCACCGATGTCCCGGGCATCTCGGACGGGGAGGGCGCCACCATCCCCCACCTCTCCCCAGAGGAGGCCCGGGGGCTCATCACCTCCGGGGTGGCCTCCGGGGGGATGATCCCCAAGATAGAGGCCAGCCTCCGGGCCCTCCGCACCACCGGGACGGCCCGGATTATCGACGGCCGCCGGGCCCACGCCCTCCTCCAGGAAATTGAGGGCCGGGCCCCGGGGACGACCATAGACCGAAAGGGAAGCCGATGACCGACTGGCCGGAGTTGGAAGCGAAGTATTATATACAGACGGTGAAGCGCGTGCCCCTGACCCTGGTCCGGGGCCAGGGGGCGCGGGTCTGGGACGACCGGGGGAGGGAGTACCTCGACTTCGTGGGTGGTTGGGCGGTGAACGTCCTGGGCCACTGCCATCCGGCACTGGTGGCGGCCCTGGAGGAGCAGGCCCGGACGCTCATCCAGGTCTCCAACCAGTATTACTCGATCCCGCAGATAGAGCTGGCCCGGCTCCTGGTGGAGAACAGCTGCCTGGACCGGGTATTCCTCGCCAACAGCGGGGCCGAGGCCAATGAGGGCGCGGTAAAGCTGGCCCGGCGCTACGGCAAGCTCAAACTGGGTGGCGCCTACGAGGTGATAACCGCGTTTAACTCCTTTCACGGCCGCACCCTGGCCATGACCGCGGCCACCGGGCAGCCCAAGTATCAGGAGCCCTACTCCCCCCTCCCCCCGGGCTTCGTCAATGTGGAGTATAATGACATCGGCGCCATAAAGGCCGCCACCACCGCCGATACCTGTGCCCTGATGCTGGAACCGGTGCAGGGGGAGGGCGGGGTGATCATCCCCGACGGTGGATATCTCAAAGAGGTTCGGACCTGGTGCCGGGAGAGGGGCCTCCTGCTTATCCTGGACGAGATTCAGACGGGCATGGGGCGCACGGGGACCCTGTTTGCCTATCAGCAGGCCGGCATCGAACCGGACATAATGACTTTAGCCAAGGGGCTGGGGGGTGGGGTTCCCATAGGGGCTTTCCTGGCCCGGGAGGAGTACTGCCTCTTCGTCCCGGGGGAGCACGGCACCACCTTCGGCGGCAATCCCCTGGCCTGCGCCGCCGCCCGGGCCGTGGTGGAGTTCATTCTGGAGCACGATATCTGCGGACAGGCGAGGCGGGTGGGAGGACACCTGCTCCAAGGCCTGGAGGGCCTGAAAGGAAGATTTGAAATCGTGCGGGAGGCGCGAGGGGTGGGGCTTCTGGCCGCCCTGGAGTTCCATGAGGACGTGGCCGACGCGGTGCTACAGGGATGCCTGGAGGCGGGGCTGCTCCTCAACCGGGTCAAGCCCAACACCCTGCGCTTCATGCCTCCCCTTATCATAACCGAACAAGACGTGGACCGGGCCCTGGGCATCCTGGAGAAGGTGCTGGCCGGAGTGGCCTCACCGGGGCCTTAACGGAGGAACGAAGTGGCGGAAAAAGTGGTTTTGGCCTACAGCGGAGGGCTGGATACCTCGGTGGCCATAAAGTGGCTGGCCGAGAAGCACGGCTTTGAGGTCATCGCCTTCACCATCGACGTGGGCAATGAGCGCGACTTCACCGCTGTGAAAGAGAAGGCCCTGGCGGTGGGGGCCGCCAAAGCTCTGGTGGAGGACGCCAAGGAGCTTTTCATAAAATATTTCGTCTTCCCGGCCCTTCAGGCCAATGCCCTCTATCAGGGCCAGTATCCCCTGGCCACCGCCCTCTCCCGGCCCCTCATGGCCAAGCTTCTGGTGGACGTGGCCCGACAGGAGGGGGCATCGGCCGTGGCCCACGGCTGTACCGGGAAGGGCAACGACCAGGTGAGGTTCGATGTGGGAGTCACCTCCCTGGCCCCGGAGCTGCGCATCATCGCCCCCGCCCGCCAGTGGGGCATGACCCGGGAGGAGACCATGGCCTATGCCCAAAAGCACGGCATCCCCGTCTCCACCACCACCCGGAACCCCTATTCCGTCGACGAGAACCTTTGGGGGAGGAGCATCGAGTGCGGGGTCCTGGAGGACCCCTGGACCGAACCCCCCGAGGAGGTTTTCTCCTGGACGGCCTCCCCGCAGGGGGCACCGGGCCAGGCGGGCTATATCGAGATCGGATTCGAAAGGGGGGTGCCCACCAGCCTCGACGGGCAGGAGATGGACGGGGTGTCCCTGGTCAGGAAGCTCAACGAGGTTGCCGGGAAACACGGGGTGGGGCGCATCGACCACATCGAGGACCGCCTGGTGGGTATCAAGTCCCGGGAGATATATGAAGCCCCGGCGGCCGTGGTGCTCATCGCGGCCCACCGGGCCCTGGAGGCCATGACCCTGTCCCGGGGGCAGCTGCGGTTCAAGGAGAGCGTGGCCCGGGAATACGCCGACCTCATCTATGACGGCCTGTGGTTCACCTCCCTGCACCAGGACCTGGCGGCCTATGTCCAGAGCTCCCAGCGCCACGTCACGGGCACGGTCAGGGTGAAGCTGTTCCAGGGGACCTGCCGGGTGGTGGGGCGGAAGTCCCCCAAGTCCCTCTACAGCTTCGAGCTGGCCACCTACGACAAGGGCGACACCTTCGACCAGAGCGCCTCGGAGGGCTTCATCCACATCTGGGGCCTGCCGGTGAGGGTCCAGGCCCGGACGCAGCTCCTGTCCCAGCCCGGGGACATCCTGGAGATTGCCGGGCCGGGGGCAAGGGAGGGGGGGAAAGCGCCATGAAACCAACGCGGCCCCGCTTGAAAAAAGACGCCGATAGGGTGGTTCAGCGGTTCACCTCCTCGATATCCTTCGACCGCCGCCTCTACCGGCACGACATCGCGGGGAGCATCGCCCACGCCCGGATGCTGGCCCGCGGGGGTATCATCTCGGATAAGGATGCCGAGCTCATCGGCACGGGCCTGGTCTCCATCCGGGAGGAGATCGAAAAGGGCGACTTCGAGTTCAAGGTGGAGCTGGAGGATATCCACATGAACATCGAGGCGCGGCTCCACGAAAAGATAGGCGGTGTGGCCGGAAAGCTGCATACCGCCCGCTCCCGGAACGACCAGATCGCCCTGGATATGAGGCTCTTTGTCAAAGAGTCCGTTCTGGAGGCCCAAAAAGGGGTGAGGGGGCTCCAGCGGGCCCTCCTCCACCTGGCCGGGGCCCACCGGGATGTCATCCTGCCCGGCTATACCCACCTGCAGAGGGCCCAGCCGGTACTCCTGGCCCACCACCTCCTGGCCTACTTCGAAATGCTGGAGCGGGACCGGGACCGCCTGGGTCACTGCTTCGACCATGCCGATGTCATGCCCCTGGGGTCGGGGGCCCTGGCGGGCGTCCCCTACCCCGTGGACCGCGCCTTCCTGGCCGGGGAGCTGGGTTTCGGGAGCATAAGCCACAACAGCCTGGACGCTGTCTCCGACCGGGACTTCGTCCTGGAGTTCCAGGCCGCCTCCGCCATGGCCATGATGCACCTTTCCCGCCTGGCCGAGGAGATCGCCCTCTGGTCCTCGACCGAGTTCGGCTTCATCGAGTTGGATGATGCCTTCGCCACAGGCTCCTCCATCATGCCCCAGAAGAAAAACCCCGATGTGGCGGAGCTGGTGAGGGGAAAGACGGGCCGTGTCTATGGCCACCTACTGGCCATGCTCACCACCATGAAAGCCCTGCCTCTGGCCTATAACCGGGACCTCCAGGAGGACAAAGAGGGCCTCTTCGATAGCGTGGACACCCTGCTGTCCAGCCTGGAGGCCATGGCGGGGATGGTCGCCACCGTCCGGGTCCAGGAAGAGCGGTGCCGCCGGGCCGCGGAGGAGGGCTACATGCTGGCTACGGACCTGGCCGATTACCTGGTGCGGAAGGGGACCCCTTTCCGGGAGGCCCACGCCCAGGTGGGCCGGCTGGTAAGCTACGCCCTGGAGAAGGGCAAAACCCTCCCGGACCTGGGCCTGGAGGAATACCGGGGCTTCTCGCCCCTCTTTGAGCAGGATGTGTATAACATAACCCTGGAGTCATCCCTGGGTGCCCGAAACTCCATCGGGGGCACGGCCCCGGAGCAGGTGGCCCGGGCCCTGGAGAGAGCCGGGAAGGTGGTGGAAGACGATGCCCGCTGATATCGAACTGGCCCCATCCATCCTGTCGGCGGACTGGAGCCGCCTGGGTGAGCAGGTGGCCCAGGCCGAGGCCGCCGGGGCCGACCGCATCCACATCGATGTCATGGACGGGCACTTCGTACCCAACATCACCATCGGGCCGGGCATGGTGGCCGCCCTGCGCCCCGGGACGAAGCTCCCCCTGGAGGCCCATCTTATGATCGAGGAGCCCGAGCGCCACCTGGCTGAGTTTGCCCGGGCCGGGGCCGGTACCATCATCATCCACCCCGAGGTCTGCCCCCACCTCCACCGGGCACTGTGCGCCATCAAGGAGCTCAAGGTCAGGGCCGGGGCCGCCCTCAACCCGGCCACCCCCATCTCGGTGCTGGATGAGGTCCTCCCCATGCTCGACCAGGTGCTCATCATGACCGTCAACCCGGGATTCGGGGGGCAGCCCTTTCTGGAGGACATGGTGGACAAGATAGCCCGCCTGCGCCGCCGGCTGGATGCGGATAACCTGGCCGCGGAGATAGAGGTGGATGGGGGCATCAATGCCGAGACCGCCGTCCGGGTGGTCCGGGCGGGGGCCCGGGTGCTGGTGGCTGGCTCAGCCATATTTGGAGACGGGGAAGGGGTGGGGAAGGCCATGCAGAGGTTAAGGGACGCCGTGTCTTCGCCGGGTGGCGGCTAGCGGGCCAGTTTATTCTGGGTGCGCAGGCACCTCATGCATATCTTCACCGGCCGCTGCTTCCCGTTGACGTTCATGGAAACCCGGCGGAGGTTGGGCAACCAGCGCCGGTTGGTCCGGCGCTTGGAGTGGCTTACATTGTGGCCGTATTGC
>JAZFUS010000272.1:0-2823 GCA_036447315.1 Dehalococcoidia bacterium | reverse complement strand
CCCACCCCCACCCCGCTGGCTCCCCTGAGTTTTTCCACGGTGCGGACACAGGTCAATCCTCCCAGCCAGGTCCAGTTCTCCTTCTCTCTGCGGGACGGGGATAAGAATACATTGGTGCTGCCGGCAGAGGAAATCCAGGCGGCCACCCAAATCTTTGAACGGGGCCCCGGGACCGGCGGGTGGCAGGAGATCGACTACTCCGAGACCAGCTTCTTCGTGCATACCGTGGTGAATTACGCCCTGGAGATCGTATTCGTTCTGGATTTTACCAACAGCATGGCCCGGATCAGCCTTCCGGACGGCAGGGGCGGCATCGAGGCCATGTTAGACTCGTTTCGATCGGGGCTGTCCTCCCTGCCCGATGCCCACCGCGTCGGCGTCGTGGAGTTTCACGACAGGAACGTTGACCCCGCCATCCTGTCCAATATCACCACCGACCGGGAAGCGATACTAAAGGCGGTGGACGACTTCGCCGGTTCGGCTTTCGACCCGGGCTCCTCCCGGGTATGGGACAGCGTCGAGACGGCCTCCTCCCTATTCACCACTCCCGCGGCCAACCCCAACGTGGTCAAGGCCCTGGTGTTCTTTTCCGACGGGCGCGACACCAGCAGTTTGCGCACGCGCTCCGTTGCCGGTACCATCGCGACCAAGCTGGGTATCCAGCTCTACGCGGTGGGAGTGGGTGAAGTATTCGAGGAGGAACCGCTGGAGGCTATGGTCGTCGCCACCGGGGGCGCCTACTATCCGGTCAAGGACCTGACCAGGCTAAAGGACCAGCTCGAAGTCCTGGTCCATGACCTCCGGGGGCAATATATCGTCAACTATATCACGCTGCGCCGCCAGGGCTCGTACAGAACGCGGATCCAGATAACCCTCAAGGACATGGCCGGGACCTTCGACAGCAAATCCCTGAATACCGCCGCCTTTTACGGGTCCGATTCGGTGGGGCGAATCAGCGTTGACCCGCCCTCCGTGGACAGGGGCCAGGCGCTGGCGACCTTTTTTGTGCGGGCCATGCACGTTCCCAGAAACATCACCCGTTTCCGTTTCAAGGTAGACACGGAGAAACCGGTAGAGATCAAGCTGATACCACAAAAGGGAGGGGGTCTGCTGGAGGGATGGGAGGTCTCCGGCCCCGATGCCCTGGGCTATCATGAGGTCTCGTCGGATACGCCGCTGGAATTCGGCAACTTTGGCCTCCTGTTCCAGGTAACCATATCCCAGATCACCCGGGACCTCGTCGGGCTTCCTCTCGAGTTCGACAACTCCATCTACTCCGGGGGCAAGGGCTTCGAGTTTGCCTCCTGGGGTTACATAGCCTTCCAATCGGACAGGGACGGCAACCTCGAGATCTACGTCATGAGGGCCGACGGCTCACTCCAGACCAGGCTCACCGACAACAAAGCCGAGGACATGGACCCGGCGTGGTCCCCCGATGGGGCCTCGATAGCCTTCTCCTCCAATAGGGACGGCGACCACGAGATCTTTGTCATGAAAGCCAACGGCTCACGGCAAACACAGCTCACCCGCAACACAGCCGAGGACCTGTATCCGGCCTGGTCTCCCGATGGTACCCTGATAGCGTTCTCCTCCAAGAGGAAGGGAAACCACGAGATCTATGTCATGAATGCCGACGGCACCAAGCCAAAACGGCTCACCAATAACACAGCCGAGGACCTGTATCCGGCCTGGTCTCCCGATGGTACCCTGATAACCTTCTCCTCCAAAAGGGACGGCAACTTCGAGATATACACCATGAAGGCCGACGGCACCGAGCAGACAAGGATCACCACCAACTCGGCCGAAGACCTGCATCCGGCCTGGTCACCCGATGGCAAATTGATAGCCTTCACCACAAAAAGGGATGGCAACTACGAGGTCTATGTTATGAACCCGAATGGCTCGGGCCCCACCAATGTCACCAACCACAAGGATAGTTTCTCGGGGCCCGCCTGGTCTCCCCATGGCCGTTTCCTGGCTTTCGACTCCAACAAGGATGCCAACTACGAGATCTACGTAATGGGGTTGGACAACCTCAGGCCAACGCGAGTCACCAACTCCGCCGCCCAGGAAAGGAACGCCGCCTGGCAGTGGTAGGTGTATAATGGACGCGCAGGAAGCAGGGTATTGCCGGGCAATAACAGGCGGGAGAGAACAACATGATCTATGAGATGCGGACCTACACCCTCAAGCCGGGGTCTACCGGGGAGTTTGAGAAGCGCTTTGCCGAGGCCCTGCATCACCGGGAGAAGCACTCCAAGCTGTCTGCCTTCTGGCACACCGATATCGGCCCGCTTAACCAGGTGATCCACCTGTGGGCTTACCAGGACCTCAACGAGCGGTCACGTGTCCAGGCCGAGGTCAGGCAGGACCCCAACTGGCCCCCAGCCAATATACGGGAGCTCATCGTTAGCCAGGAATCGAAAATCCTCGTCCCGGCGGCATTCTCTCCCCTCGGGTAGGGGGAGGCCCGCCGGCGACTTTCAGGCGACATCCAGGTTCCAGGCCCTCCCGCCCGGCGGGCTTGACTGCCGGCCCGCATTGGCATATCATCGGCCCCAGGAGCGAGGGGCATGAGGAATGCCTCGCCCCGGGGGAAACAGGGACCTCCAAACGAAAGTGAAGGTATATCCTTATGGCAGACAGCTTCTCATCCACAGTCGAGTTCCCGGGGAACGGGCAGGCCCTCTCCGGTTTCCTGTCTCAGCCGGTAGAGGAAGGTGTATACCCCGGCATCATTGTGATCCAGGAATGGTCCGGCCTGCTGGACCATATCAAGGAAGTGTGCATGCGCCTGGCCCGCCAGGGCTATGTAACCCTGGC
>JAZFUS010000271.1:0-3822 GCA_036447315.1 Dehalococcoidia bacterium | reverse complement strand
GCAGTTCGAGCCCCACCCCAACCGGGTGAGCAACCTCGGCCGCTACCGGGGGGGTCGCGGGGAGCCCGGACTCCTCTTCAATGCCCACCTGGATACGGTGGCCCCCGGATTCGATGACGACTGGAGGTTTCCCCCCTTCTCCGCCACTATCCACGAGGGGCGCCTCTACGGCCGGGGCAGTAAGGACTGCAAGCTGGGGATCGCCGCCTCTATGATGGCCCTCCGGACGTTGCGGGAGTGCGGTATCGGGCTTCAGGGGGATATCATCCTGGCCTTTACCGACGATGAGGTGACGGTAGGCCACCTTGGGCTGGGCGACCTGGTCCGGCAGTTTCTGATCGGGGCCGATTGGGCCGTCTATTGCGAGGGGATGCCCGGCGCCGTCTCCCTGGGACATTGGGGCTGGTACCAGTTTCAGCTCACCGCCCGGGGTAAGGCCTCCCATACCGCCCGGAAGAAGTTGGGGGTCAACGCTATCCTGCAGATGTGCCGGGTGGCCCCGGCCATCGAGGCCATGACCCTGGGCGAGGGGGAGGGGCCCATCGCCAGCGTCAATATGATTCAGGGCGGCTTCAAGGAAAACGTGGTGCCCGACCGGTGCACCATCACTGTGGATGTCCGCTTCCCCATCGGCTACACGGCGGAGGCCCTGGGGCTGAGCATCGAGGGGGTTGTGGCCGAGCTGAAACGCCGGGAGCCGGACCTGGAGATCGAAGCCCCCAGGCTCATCAACCTGGCCCGTCCCTCGGCCACGAGCCCGGCGGAGCCCATCGTCAGCTATCTCCAGGCCTCGGTCAGGGAGGTGAGGGGGGAAACGCCCAGGTCCCACTACGGCAGACACACCAGCGATGTCCGCTGGCTTCTCCTGGATGCCGGTATCCCGGTGGCCGGCTATTCCTGCGGCAACGAATCCGGGCATATGGCCAATGAGTACGTGGACCTGGAGGACTATATCCGGAACGTGAAGATTTATACGCTGCTCTGCCTGCTGCTGCTGCGGTGATCAACCGACCCGAAGCAGGGTCTCGTCCAGGGCCTCAATGGCCTGGGCCAGGGCGTGGGCGGCACGGTTGCGCTGCCTCACCAGCTCGGTGCTCAGGAACCGGCGGTCGTCGCTTTCGGGGGCGAGCTTACCGAGGCTTTTCACCCCCTGGAGGCCGGGGAGCGGGGGGTGGGGGGTGGCCGGGTCCTGGTCAAAGGGGCCGCTCGCGGTATAGTAAACCGGGATGAGGCAGCGCCCCAGTTTCATGAGGCAGCGGTTGATATCGGCGGCGGCCCCGGAGGCGTCCCCGGCTCCCGGCGTCCCTCGGACCGTTTCCGCGATCCCGTGGAGGCGGGCGGCCCGGTCTTTGAGCTGCCGGGCCCTTTCCATCAGGGGGGAGAGGTCAAAGGCGTCCCCGGCACCCTCCTGCAGGCCCGTGAGTGTGTGTAACCACTGGTCCCCCACGTTGCCGTAGTTGAGGGGCAGGACGGGAGAGAGGCACGCCCGGAGCGCCGCCAGCAGGTAGACCCGGGTTTTTCCGTGGAGGGCTTCCCGGTCAACCTTGTCCAGGGTGTCCTCGGGGGTGTGCCACCACCAGGGCATCCCTCCCCGGGGCGGGCGGGCCGGGGCGCCGGGCGCCTGAAACAGGGCGGAACCCATATCGGTCATCAGCTCGGGTGGGACCTGGGCGACGCTGGTGAACAGGGAGGGGACGCCGATACCCCAGAAGGACTGGTCGGCGGCCCGGCCCATCGGGGTTACCTCGGGGTCGGAGCCCACTATCCGCCGGAAGGTGTCCACGGCCAGGTCGGCGGTCTCGGCCATGCAGGGGACACGGTAGACGCTGGCCCCTTTGACCCCCAGGGTCTCCACGTTGATATGCAGCGCGCAGTTATGGTATATGTCCTCCCAGAAATTGTCGGCATACCAGGCGGAGCCGGCGAAGCGGCCCTGGCTGTGCCCCGGCCAGAAGAATACGCGCAGGCCCCTCTGAAGATGGCCCCGGTGTTTCGCCAGCACCCGGGCGATCTCCAGGATGGCGCTGTCCGAGGTGGCATTGTCCGTGGCGCCGTGGTACCAGGAGCAGATATGGGCGCTGAGCATGACATACTCATCCCCGCCGCCGCCCCGGACCTCCCCCTCGACCAGGGGGGTCTCCCTCCATTCCAGCAGGGGTTCGGCGGAGAGGGCCACGCCGACCGGCCCCGCCTCCATCAGGCCCTGAAGATAGAGCCCATCCTCCCGGCGTATGGAGATACAGGGATTGACGGGCAAGGTCCGCGCCGAGGACGGGGTGGGGGTGCCCCAGACCGGGGAGAGGCATATCTCGTGGAGGCGGTCGTCCTGGATGAAAATCTCGGCCCGGGCCCCCGCCTCCTCGGCCAGCTTGACCTTGAACCCCATGGGCAGCCCCTGGGCGACCAGGATGCGCCCGGCCAGGTCCCGCCCCCGCAGGTCGCCGGCGCTGCCCGCGCCCACATAGGCGATTTCCCCCTCCAGTCCGCCGGGCGGGGTGCGGCCGCCGAAGCCGTGGGTGATGCACGGGATGTCTCTCTGCTCGGGGTGCGTTACCCTGAGGGATGCCGGCCCGGGATAGCCCAGCAGGGAAGGAAAGCGGTGTATCCTGACCGAGACGCCGCTGCTTTCCAGGGTATGGGCGATGTATGCGGCGGCTTCGCCTTCATCGGCTGTTCCGGAGAGCCGCTGCCAGCTGCTCAGGGCCTGGGTGTGGCTCCAGAGGCTGTCACCGGAGAGCTCATCCACCAGGCGGCCCTCAAGGCCCCCGTCCTCCATGGCTCAAACTCCTGTGGTCGGCTTCATCGCTTGAGTTGGGGCATCTTCGACACTAACCCCTTCTTGGCCAGGTCCCGCTCGAAGATCTCCGTCACGTCAGGGTCCTGGTCCTCATAATCGATCTGGTTTCCCCCCAACCTGGTGGGTTCATAGCTGTTGATGTGCTTTACCATGCTGATCCGCCAGGATACGCCGAATTTGGCGCTCCCCCAGGTGATGGCCAGGTACCTGGCGGGCTCGTTGCCGGTATTGAAGTGCTGGTGGAACCAGAAGTCCGGCGGGACTATCATGCTTCCCTCATGCCAGTCGAACTTCTGTTTGGGCTTTCCCTCCGGCCACATCAGCGAATAGCCCTCGCCACTGAGGATGATTACGTGGGCCCCCGCGCCGTGGCGATGGCCCTTCTTGTAGGTGCCCACCGGGAACTCGGAGATGTGAACGCCCAGGGTGTTATCGGCCATGGCAAACTTGATGTTCTTACCCCCGGCCCCCCTGATGGCATAGTCGTGCAGCTGGAAGCTGTAGACATCGGGGACGAAGTTGCTCTCCCAAACCATACCCGTCCTGGCCGGGTAGGACTTCCCCTGGGAATGAAAATAGTCCTCCCGTCCGTCATACCTGTCCCGGAATACGTGATCGTTGTTGAAGATGAAGTCCGGGCTTCGGAACAGGTTCATGATCACGGGAGCCGTGGTTATCGCCAGAAACCTTACGGGCTTGTCCGCCTGGCCGTTGAAGTGCTCGCGCCACACGTTGACCGGGGGCGAGAAAAAGCTTCCCTTCTGCCACTCGAAGGTCTGCTTGTGCCCACCCTCGGTCCAGATGGTGGAGGCTCCCTGGCCGTCGAGGATGAGGATGGTCTCCTCAAACATATATTTTTGGGGCTTCAGGCTTCCTCCCGGGGGTATCTCGCAGATATAGGCGTCATCGGCATCCCCCGTGCCCTCCAGGTTGATGAATGACCCCAGGCCCCCCTTGCTCTCCCAGGGTTCCAGCGCCACCTTCCTGAGGTCCTCGACGAAGTACCCCCCGATTACGGGTATGCC
>JAZFUS010000270.1:0-4924 GCA_036447315.1 Dehalococcoidia bacterium | reverse complement strand
GACAGATTATATCAGTGGGGACGGCGGATTTGCAATTGAGAGCCACATTATGCTAAAAGGTGGAGGGGCCGGGGGCCCGGAGGAGGGCGATGAAGCTGTCCGGCAGGGTGGCCATAGTCACCGGCAGCAGCCGGGGGATCGGCAAGGCCGTGGCCCTGGGCCTCGCCCGGGAGGGGGCCTGGGTGGTGGTGGCCGCCCGCACTCAGACGCCCCGGAAGAGGCTCCCCGGGACCATCTCCCAGGCGGCAGCCGAGATCGAGGCCCTGGGCGGAAAGGCCCTCCCCATCCGCTGCGATGTCAGCGATGAGGAGAGCGTGGCCGGCATGGTGCGGCGAGTGGTGGCGGAATGGGGCCGGATCGATATCCTGGTGAACAACGCCGCCTCGGGCTCTTACCTCCCGTTTCAGGAGACAAGCACCGAACTATGGGACCGGGTGGTTGCCGTGAACCTCAGGGGCACCTTTCTGTGCACCAGGTCCGTGCTGCCCCATATGATCGAGGGCGGGGCGGGCAGCATCATCAACGTCTCATCGGTAGGGGCCGGGAGCATCTTCTCCCAGACCGTCTCCAGCGCCGGGTCGGGGCCCACCCTGATGGGTATCCCCTACAGCGTGACCAAGGCGGGCATCGAGCGCTTCAGCGTGGGCCTGGCGGCGGAGGTGGGAAGGCACAACATCGCCGTCAATGCCCTCAAGCCCGCCCGCCCGGTGCTTACCGAAGCCCTCAAGCTCTTTCTCCCCGATGCCGATTGGTCCCAGTGGGCGACCCCGCGGAGCATGGTCGTGGCGGCCGTCTTTCTGGCCGGGCAGGATGCCCGGGGGGTCAGCGCCAGTGTGGCCACCGACGAGGAGGTCATCCTTCGCCACGGCCTGGAGGTCGGGGGGGAGTGAGGGGGGCGTTTCAGGGCTTTAGAGCTGCTCCCTGCGGACAACCTCGTCGTAGATGATGAACATCTTGCGGCAGATTTCCTCGCCTTTGGGCGTGGGCTGGTACTGGTAGAGGTCTCCGTGCTCCGTTATTACCCCGTCTTTGACCAGCTTCTCCAGGGCCCTGGCTACGTGTTCTTGCGTTTCCCGGACGGCTCTGATAATATCGGCATGTGTTTTGCCGCTCCTGCTGTTGCGCAGGTACCGCAGGATTTTGACAAGGCTGGGTAAGTCTGTCATCATTATTTAAGGAACTGTAATGTCAACTTCAAGAAAAACTCGCTCAACCAAATCCTACTCCAACCTGGGCCGATATTCAAGCTTTGACTTCGATGAGTACAGGCCCCTCCCCGTGGCCTATCAGCTCCGGGGATCCATCCTGGAACGGATCAGGGCCAAGAAACCGGTGCTTACCGAGATCGACGGACGCGAGGAGACAAAGGGGGATGTCATCAGGGCTCTGCTCTCGGGCACCCACCCCTACCTTGTCTCCGAAGAGGGCACGGGTAAGACCAGGCTGGCCCGGTCCCTGACCAAGCTGCTGTACCCCATCCCCATACTCACGGGCTGCCACTATAACGATGACCCCAAGTGGCCGAACCATTTGCTCTGCCCCCGCTGCCGGGCCAGCGCCAACCCGCTGAAGGAGTTCGGCTTCGAGATTGTGCCCGGGGAGAGGAGGTTCTCCCGCATCCAGGGCAACGAATATACCAATGAAGCCAAGCTCCTGGGCCTCAAGGATATCCAGGCCATCGCCCAGGGCATGAGCCCCTCGGACCCCCTGGTCTTTACCGGAACCGGCGTCTTTCGCGCCAACCGGGGCATCCTCTTTGTGGATGAGCTGCCGGCCATCAGGACCAAGATCCAGGTCCTGCTGCACCCCATCCTGGAGGAGAAGAAGGCCATTCTGGAGGAATACAACTGGGAGCACCCCCTGGATGTGATCCTGGTGGCTACCGGAAACCCTCAGGGCTTTTCCCACGTCAACGAGATCCCCCGGCCCCTCCTCGACAGGCTGGAACCCATCTATATGGCCCTGCCGGACGAGGAAGTGGAAAAGGAGATCATGCTCAAGGAGAGGTTCCGGGTCACCATGGACCCCGCTACCGTGGACGACGACGGGCAGTGGCCCCGCTATCCCAGTATGGCCGATATCGAGCGCAGGGTGGTGGCGCCGTGGTGGATCCTGGACGCCATCAACAAGTCGGTGAGGTACAGCCGGATATGTCCCCATGTGGAGAAGAGGGCCAGCATCAGGGCCACCAACAGGGCTATCGACCACAGCTACGCCTCCGCCGAGCTGGAGAACAGGGAGGTGGTCAACCTGAAGCATGTCTACCAGGGGCTCAGGCTGGCGCTCCGGGGCAGGATCGGGCTGCGGGTCGACCTGGTGGATTTCGACAATCCGGAGAGGACCTTTCAGATCGCCGACCAGCTGGCCGGGGATTTCCTGTGGAATGTGTTTGAGGACATGCGGAAGGCCTCGGATATCATCGGGGACGGCGACAAGGAAAAGCTGGGCGCGGAGCTGATCGAGCTCTTTTCCTCGGACATCGAGCTGGACTCGGGGAGGCTCCCCGGGTCCCTTCTGGGCTCGTACGGTGAGGTGAAGAAGGCCATAGACCAGATGAAGAAGTCGGCCCCCCAGCGGGTCAAGGAGGAGTTCCTGAGCCCCCGGGAAAAAACGCTGTATCGCAGCCCGCAGGCCGATGTCGTGGAGGAATACAATTTTTCGGCCCTGGAGGCCCTGGCCAATCTAGCCATTCATGAAGGGATTCTCAATGAATCGCAGCCCAGAGGTATCTTCATACCCCGACAATTCAAGATTTGATCTGGCCAGCACCCTCTGCTCTCGCTGCCAGATAAAGTCCAAGGACACCGATTTCCTCAAGGACCTTGCCTATTCCAAGGATAGGTCCGTGGAGGACCTGACCAAGAAGGCCCAGGACCGCCCCGGGGACCCCATGGCCGACCCGTCCAAGAACTATGCCCAGGAGAGGCTCAAGGAATACGAGGATGAGCTGAAGGAATACGACGAGGGCCTCTCCCAGAGCGTCATGGACGATGTCATGGACGGGCGCGAGGCCGAGGAGATGATCGAGGAGATCATCAACGACGAGACCCGCAAAAGGCTACAGGAGGCCATCCAGGTCATCAAGGGGGAGCAGGAGGGCAGCGGCCGGGAGGATGTGATGACCATCCTGGAGGAGTATGAGCGCCAGGGCCTCATCACCATCAAGGACGGCATCGTCAAGATAACCTCCAAGGGGGCCAGGCTGCTGGCCAGCACCACCCTGGAGAGGGTGCTCTGCAACCTGAGCCGGCAGGACATGGGCGGCCACTCCGTTGAGGAGACGGGGTACGGCCCGGAGATGAGCACCCACTCCCGGCCCTATGAGCTGGGGGATGACTACTTCCTGGTGGATATCGAGGGGACGGCGCTTCGGGCCCTGGAAAGAAAGGGCAAAATTGAGCTGGAGACGGAGGATTTCCAGGTTTTCGAACCCATGCACCAGAGCCGGTTATGCGTGGGCCTGATGATCGATGAGAGCGGCTCCATGGGGGACAACCACAAGCTGAGGGCCGCCATAGAGACCTCCCTGGCCCTGGCCGAGCTGGTGAGAAGGGAGCCCAAGGACCTCCTCAAGGTCTTCATCTTCTCCGAGACCGTCAAGGAGATACCCCCCTGGGAGATAATCAACGAGATGCTGGGCGGCGGCTCCACGGATATAAGGGCCGCTATGCGCGCCTTCCGCAAGGCGGTGGCCCATGAGAAGGGCGATAAACAGGCCTATATAATAACGGATACCGACCCCAATACCGAGGACGGCAGGTATGTGGGCTTCGACAAGGCTATGGCCGGCGTCGTCGAGGAGGCCATGCACTACCGCAAGCAGGAGATCAGCCTTAATATCATAATGCTGGATAACAACCCCTTTCTCAAGCGGTTCGCCTCGACCCTGGCCAGGAAGAACCTGGGACGGACTTTCTTCACCTATCCCTGGAAGCTGGGTGAGGTGCTCATCGAGGACTATCTCAGGTCGAGGAAGATTCGAGCCTGACGTGAGTTCGCTTCCCGTGGGCAAGCTGCCCAACGAGATGCTCCGGGGCTTCCTGGCGAAGCTCGACATCCGGGACGAGGCCGTCGTCCTGGGCCCCCATGTGGGGGAGGATGCCGCGGTGCTCCGCCCGGGCCGGGCGTTGCTGGTGGCCAATGCCGACCCCATCACCTTCGCCTCGGACCTGGTGGGCTGGTATGCGGTCCACGTCAACGCCAACGATGTCGCCACCATGGGCGCCGTCCCCCGCTGGTTTCTGGCCTCCGTCCTCCTGCCTGAGGGTTCGGCCCCCGCCCAGGCCGAGGCGATCTTCGACCAGCTCGTCAGCGCCTGCGCCTCCCTGGATATCTCCCTGGTGGGGGGGCACACCGAGATCGCCCGGGGTATCGCGCACCCGGTGGTGGCGGGCTTTATGCTGGGGGAGATGGCCGAGGAGTCCATGATAACCACCTCCGGGGCCCGCCCGGGGGATGAGATTGTGCTCACCAAGGCCATTGCCATCGAGGGGACCGCCCTCCTGGCCCGGGAGGCGGAGCCGGCCCTGGTGGCCCTGGGCCTGGGGCCGGACTTCATCCGGGGCGCCAGAGACTGCCTTTTCTCCCCCGGAATCAGCGTGGTCAAAGACGCCCTCACCGCCTGCTCCCGGGCCGAGGTCAACTGTATGCATGACCCCACGGAGGGGGGGCTGTCCACCGCCCTCCGGGAGATAGCCGAGGCGGCCGGGGTGGGTATCCTGGTGGAGGAGGAGAGGGTCCCGGTGCTGCCAGAGTGCCGGGATATCTGCCGGGGGCTGGGCCTGGACCCCTGGGGGCTGCTCTCCTCCGGGTCCCTGGTTATCACCCTTCCCCCCTCTCAGGTCCCCGGGCTGCTGGGGGCCCTGGCGGAGGCGGGAATCGAGGCCCGGGGGATAGGCCGGGTCGTGGAGCGGGGCCGGGGGCT
>JAZFUS010000269.1:0-7348 GCA_036447315.1 Dehalococcoidia bacterium | reverse complement strand
GCGGC
The DNA here is from genome assembly GCA_036447315.1 of Dehalococcoidia bacterium. Lineage (GTDB taxonomy): Bacteria > Chloroflexota > Dehalococcoidia > JACVQG01 > JAZFUS01 > JAZFUS01. The sequence continues at coordinate 7,343 of JAZFUS010000269.1, read as the reverse complement.
CAGCATCTTCTCCCAGGCGGGAGCGGCCGCCATGCCGTGGAAGGGCCCGTCCAGGGGCGCCGAGCCGTAGCGGTCCGAGGGGGCATCGAGCTCGGGCCTCAGCCCGTGTCGATAATTGAAGACCTTGAGCAGGTTGGCGATCCTCCGCCCGACGCCCCGGAACTCCTCACCGGTCATGTCCCAGCCGGTAGCCGCGTTCAGGAGCCCGGCCATCTCGTCCTGAGAAAAGCCGCGGAGGTTGAACTTGCACACCCCCAGGAGGTCGTCGACGATCCCGTTACCCCGGGCCGCCGCCACCAGCGCACCGGCCCCCTCGGGAGTAAAGGGGTCGGTATCCTCGGGGAGCCCCACTTGCTTGGCCCCCACGCGCATCCCCGCATCCGAGTCGGTACCCGTGTCCGAGGTGCAGGTATCCAGCATCATGGGCCAGTAGGCCCGGTGGTCGTGCATCCTGGGGGTATTGCCCTTCCGGGTGAACACGGCCAGGGGGCGGCCCTCCGGCCGGAGCTTCTGGGAGGCCCGCATGGCGCCCTCGGCCAGCACGTCTCCGATGCCCTCCCGCCGGGCGATTTTCTGGAGCATGGCCCTCACCGCCTCCACATTGCCCCAGGTCATCTCCAGGCCCCCGGTATCCTCCGTGCCCAGGATTCCCTTTTCGAAGCATTCAATGACCCAGGCGATGACCCAGCCGGTCTCGTTGGCGTCCATTCCCAGGCGGTCGACATCATTGCTGAGCACGAAGGCGGCTTCCAGGTCGCCCTGGCCGATCAACGAGCCGAAGGCCGCGATCTGCTCGTACTCGGGTTCCTCCCCCGAATAGCCCTCATAGGGGCCCTGGGTCAGCTTCATCTGGTGGAGGTGGCGGAACTTGCAGGCCCAGCAGGGGCTCCACTTGGCCTCCACCCGGCTGCGGAGCATCTCCCCGCTGTGCCGGGCGCCCGGGGGAAAGTAATTGGTGGTATAGTTCCTTACGGGCAGCACCGCCCGGGCCAGCCTGTTCTCGGCGGCGGCGTTATCGCCCATGGTCCCCCACTCGTACACCGGCAGGCCCTTGCTGGCGGCGGCCCTCCCGAACAGCTCCTTGGTCAGGCTGGAGAACTGCTTCCGGTCGCGGATGGGGACGCTCTCCTTCCCCCGGCTGACGACGATGGCCTTTAAGCGCTTGGAACCCAGGACAGCGCCCACGCCGTTGTGCGAGGCCACATGGCCCTTATCCCCCACCAGCGCCGCGAATTTGACCAGGTTTTCCCCGGCGGGGCCGATGCTGAACACACTCAACCGCCGCTCACCTATCCCCAGCTCCTGCTTTATGGCCGCCTCGGTCGCCCAGGTGTCCTTCCCGGAGAGGTGGCCGGCGTCCCTGAGCTCGGCGTTGCCGTCGTGAACATAGAGATAGGACAGCCGCGGGGCCGCGCCCCGGATGATGATGCCGTCCAGCCCCGAGAGCTTCATGAAGGCCCCGGCGAACCCGTTGGCCTGGGTCGAGGTGGCCCCGTTGGTAAGGCAGCCCTTGGTCACAATCGACACCAGGCCCGATCCCCCCATGGTGGTCCCGCTGAAGGGCCCCGTGGCTATGATCACGACATTATCGGGGTGGTCCCACTCCACCCCGGGCGCCACCCGCTCATAGAGATACTTGATGCCCAGGCCGGTGCCGCCGATATATTGCCTGAGCTCCTTTGGGGAGGGGGATACAAAGCCTGTTTTTCCCGTGTCCAGGTCGACCTCGAGCAATTTACCCATGTAGCCGCCGGGCAGATTGGAGGACATGGCGCTCACCTCCTGCATAAAGCTCCCGGATGGATACCCATATCCGGATAGTTGCCCATAATAATATAGTTTTCCCCGGATTTTTTCCAGTGGGGCGGTCCGGGACGGCCTTTCCGGGACCCGGCCCTAAAGAGAATGTTCCGGGGCGGTTACCCGCCCGGCAGCCATGTCGAAATACCGAAGGGAGGGCTGTCAGGGCACTATCCGATAGACCCTGCCCGTGTTGCCCGCCGGGCCGCCCACCTCCGCGGTCAGAACATACAGCTCGTTGTTCACATCCTGCCCGAAGGACCGCACGTAGGCCTCGATGCGCCCGCTCGCGTTGGTCGCCACCCGCAGCTCCCTTATCGACCACATTCCCCCCCCGGCCGGCGGCCGGGTGGCCGCGAACAGCCTGCCGTCGGGCCGCCTCCGGCTGGCGCTGAAGTCCGCGAATATGTAGTCGCCATCGAATCCGGTCAGGGCGCTCCCCCGGTAAACGAATCCTCCGATGACCGCCGTCCCGATGCCACCCGGGGATTTGGCGTTCCCATACTCGATGATGGGGTCGATCAGGGGCCGCCCCCGGGCATCGACCCCGGCACACCGCTCGGGCGACCGGTCGGGCCTCCCGGGATCGAAGCAATGGGCGCCCTCCCTGACGTTCCAGCCGTAGTTGCCGCCGCCCGTAATTATATTCACCTCCTCCCAGAGGTTTTGGCCCACGTCGGCGGCGAACAGCTCGTGGTCCCCCCCGGCATCGAACGAGATGCGGAAGGGATTGCGCAGCCCGAAGGCGAAGATCTCATCATGCCCCTCCCTCCCCACCAGGGGATTATCCGGTGGAACCCCGTAGGGGCCGGTCCCGTCCACATCCAGGCGCAGTATGCTTCCCAGGAGGGTCGAGGTGTCCTGCCCGTTGCCGGTGAGGGGGTGGCCGGTCCCCGTATCGCTGCCCCTGCCGCCGTCACCCAAAGGGATATAGAGGTAACCATCGGGGCCAAAAGCGATCTGACCGGCGTTATGGTTGGACTGCGGTTGGTCCACCTCCAGCAAAATCCGTTCGGACTCGGGGTCCGCCCTGTCCGGGTCATCCCGCCGCACCCTGAACTCCGCGATGCGAGAGGTGTGGTCCCAGCCCCCGGGAGCCGTGGCCCGCAGCGGTGCGCTGTAGTAGAGGAAAAACCGCCCGTTGTCCCTGAACGCGGGATGGAAGGCCATGCCCAGGAGCCCGCGCTCATCGAAATCCGGATTCAGCTCCACCAGCCGGGGACGAAGGTCCAGGAAGGGCTCACCCCGCAGCCCCTCCCCGGTCACGACCCGGATAACGCCCACCTGGTCCACGACAAACAGGCGCCCTGTGCCGTCCCGTGACGGGACCAGCCCCACCGGCGAAGCGAAGCCCCCGGCTATCAGCTCCAGCCCCACCCCCGCCTGCGCCCTGCCCGAAGCGCCCTCCCCGCTGGCCGTGATCAGCGCGCACCCTACCGTGGCCGTGGCCACCGCGAGGGCCAGGGCCCCTTTCATCTTGCTCCCGGGCATTTGACACCTCCCTGACCGGGTCCGGACTCCCCGTCCCCTGGAGATACGGCCCTTTGTCAAGTATATAATCCCGCAATAATTAAACCGCTATACCCCCGGCGGGTTCATCGGTAAGTCCACGTAATTTGTCCGGGAAGGCCCCGTAATTCCCCCTCAAAGGGCCCGGGAGCACCGGGATCTTCGGAAAGACAAAATAACGAGGCCCTTCAATGTGAAGGGCCTCGTTATTCCTCTATCGGGCCTTTGACGGAGTTTGTCTCAAGGGGTTTCCGGGGGGAACGGGAGGACAGTGTCCGGGGCATCGACCTCGATCTGAGTGGCCAGCAGAGTGCCATCGGGCAGGACCACGAAGTCCACGTCGGCCTCCACGCCCACGGCCAGGCCCTCGTCCAAATCGGTGTTTTTATCGATCAGGATCGTCCGGCCACCGATCACCACCCATCCGGTGCCATCCGGGCCCAGATGCAGGTCCTCGACGACCCCCTCCAGCTCCATTGACTCCACCCCCACCCCCGAGGCATGGGCACCCTGAATGGGCACCAGACCGGGGAATACCGCTCCCAACAGGAGCACCAGCGCCAGGGTCCATACGAGTCGTGTGATGTTCATAGCTCCTCCTTTCCGGATATATTTATCTTTTCACCCTAAGCTAATTCTAGCCCAGGGAGGGCGTGAAGAAAGTAACTTTTGTCATAAATCGGGCGGCCGGTTTCGCCCCCCCCCGGTTTTTGTGAGCCCCAAGTACTGGCGCCGGCGGGCCGGTCCATGCGGGGCCTCCTTTGCCTTGCGGTCCGAAATCAGCTACAATAGCCCTTGATTTCATCGGACCGCGGTCCCTTTCCCACCCCGGATGGTGCGGGCGCACAGGAAAGCCCGGGCCCGGGTTTCGGGAAAGAGCAGGAGCAGCCATGGCCTCCAGATATAACCCCCAGGAGATCGAAGGGAAGTGGCAGGAGAGGTGGGCGGCCGACGACCTCTATAGGGTCAGGGATGACGACCCCCGTCCCAAGTACTACGCCCTGACCATGTATCCCTATACCTCCGGGGACCTGCACATCGGCCACTGGTATGCCATGGCCCCCGCCGATGTCCACGCCCGCTTTATGCGGATGCGGGGCTACAACGTGCTCCACCCCATGGGCTTTGACGCCTTCGGGCTGCCCGCCGAGAACGCCGCCATCAAACGCGGCATACACCCCCACACCTGGACCATGCAGAACATCGAGAACATGCGCCGCCAGCTCAAGACCATGGGCCCCTGCTATGACTGGAGCCGGGAGGTAAATACCTGCGACCCCGATTACTACAGGTGGACCGAGTGGTTCTTCCTCAAGCTCTACGAGGCGGGCCTGGCCTACCGGGCTAAGGCCCCGGTCAACTGGTGCTCCACCTGCCAGACGGTCCTGGCCAACGAGCAGGTCGTCGGGGGCCTGTGCGAGCGCTGTGAAAGCCCGGTGGTGAGGCGGGACCTGGAGCAGTGGTTCTTCCGCATCACGAAATATGCCGACGAGCTCATGGAGCACCACGGCCTGGACTGGCCGGAGCGGATAAAGACCATGCAGCGCAACTGGGTGGGCAAGAGCCAGGGGGCCGAGCTCTCCTTCGGCCTGGAGCACCCCGATGTTGAGGAGAAGGAGATCCGGGTATTCACCACCCGCCCCGATACCGCGTTCGGGGTCACCTTTATGGTGCTGGCCCCGGAGCACCCCCTGGTGGAGAAGCTCACCGTTCCCTCTCAGCGGGCCGAGGTCGAGGCCTATGTCGAACAGGCCCGCCACCAGACGGAGATCGAGAGGTTGTCCGTAGAGACCGAGAAGACCGGGGTGTTCATCGGGGCCCACTGCTTGAACCACCTGAACGGGGAGAAGGTGCCCATCTACATAGCCGACTACGTGCTCCTGGGCTACGGCACCGGGGCGGTGATGGGAGTCCCCGCCCACAACACCCGGGACTTCGCCTTCGCCCGGAAATACGGCATCCCCATCCCGGTGGTCATCGCCCCGCCGGGGTGGTCGGGGGAGGAGCTGGAGGAGGCCTGGACGGAGCCCGGGACCATGGTCAACTCGGGCGAGTTCAACGGCCTCCCCAACGAGGAGGGGAAGGATGCCGTCGCCGAATATGCCAGCCGGAAGGGTATCGGCGGCAAAGCCGTGTCCTACCGGCTGCGGGACTGGCTCATCTCCCGGCAGCGCTATTGGGGGGCCCCCATCCCCATGATCTATTGCCCGGCGTGCGGCATCGTTCCGGTGCCCGAAAAGGACCTGCCGGTCCTTCTCCCCGCCGATGCCGAGTTCCGCCCCACCGGAGAGTCGCCCCTGAAGTACCACGAAGCCTTCGTCAACACCACCTGCCCCAAATGCGGGGCCCCGGCCCGGCGCGAGACCGATACCATGGATACCTTCATGTGCTCCTCGTGGTACTACTTCCGCTTCGCCAGCCCCCGGCACCAGGACGGCCCCTGGGATCCCAAGGCCCTGGCACACTGGCTCCCCGTGGACCTCTACACAGGGGGGGCCGAGCACGCGGTGATGCACCTTTTCTACTCCCGTTTCTTCACCAAGGCCCTGCGCGACATGGGGCTCATCGACTTCGGGGAGCCCTTCATCAAGCTGTTCAACCAGGGGGTAATCATCGCCGAGCGGCAGAAGATGAGCAAGTCGCGGGGGAACGTCATCACCCCCGACGAGTATGTCTCCGACGTGGGCGCCGACGTGGTGCGGGCCTTCCTCATGTTCGTGGGCCCCTGGGACCAGGGCGGGGAGTGGAACGATAAGGGTTTAAGCGGCTTCTCCCGCTGGTTGAACCGGGTATGGAACCTGGCGGACGCGGAATACAGGGAGGTTGAGCCTGACGCCGCGAATACCCGGGACCTCCGCCACATGACCCACCGCACCATAAAGAAGGCGACCGAGGATATAGAGCGGTTCCACTTCAACACCATGCTGGCCGCCCTCATGGAGTTCTCGAACTACCTGGGCAAGGCGCAGGAGGCGGGGCGGGCGGAGGCATCGGCGTACCGGGAGGCCATAGACAGCCTGCTCCTGCTCCTGGCCCCCACCACCCCCCACCTGGCCGAGGAGCTATGGTCCCGGTTGGGACACCCCTACAGCGTCCACAATCAGCCCTGGCCCCAATACGACCCCGAGCTGGCCCGGGAGGAAGAGGTCACCCTGGTCATCCAGGTGAACGGAAAGCTCCGCGACCGGGTCTCGGTATCCGCCTCCATCCCCGAGGCCGAGGCGCGGGAGCTGGCCCTGTCCCGGGAGCGGGTGCAGGCCCACCTCCAGGGAAAGACCGTGGCCCAGGTCATCTTCGTCCCGGGGCGACTGGTGAACGTGGTGGCCCGCTAGTTATGAACGCCGCCCCGTAAACAGGAAACCCTTGACATATGTATACATATTGTATACATTATGGGGTGAAGGGAGCGATCGGTGCTTCGCATCGAGGCCCTGGAAATCGATGACCATATACTGGAGAAGATCGAGGCAAAGCATGGTATCACCTTCGAAGAGGTTGAGGAAGCTTGCCTCTCGGGCAACCGGCATATTAGAAGAGGGAGGGAAGGGCTTTACCTGCTCTTCAGCCAGACGGATGCTGGGCGGTATGTACTAGTGGTGCTGGTAAACCTGGGCAGGGGCAACTGGAAGATAGTTACCTCCCGGGAAATGACCGATAGCGAAAGGCGACGATATATCAGGGCGATTGGGGAGTAGGTAAAATGGCCGATTCGGATAAGGAAATCGAGCGAATCGAGAAGGGCGACGCCTGGGAAGAGAGCGACGAAGTCGTCCAGATTGAAGTCAAGAAGCCCCTGGATAAAGTGATACCCATACGTCTGGCGGCGGAGAAGTGGGAGGAGCTGAGGAAGGAAGCCCGGGAGCTGGGCATCGGGCCGACTACCCTGGCCCGCATGTGGATCCTGGAGCGCCTGCGCCAGGGGACCAAAGCTGAGGTTTAGCCATGGCAATCTTCGTCCCGGTGAGCCTGGTGAACGTGGTAGTGCGGTGAGCATAGAAGCTAACATTCAGGAAGTACAAAAACGCATCGCCCGG
>JAZFUS010000268.1:0-9019 GCA_036447315.1 Dehalococcoidia bacterium | reverse complement strand
ATGTGGGTCCAGGCACGGCCGTCATAGTGCACGACGGCGCCCCCGACTCCGACGACAAAGACGTCGGTGGCCGAGCTCCCCCAGATACCGGACAGCGACCTTCCGGTGCCGCTGCTCCCGGCTCCCCAGGGGCCGGTGCTCATGGCGCTCCAGGCGCGCCCGTCATAGTGCACGATGGTGCCCCCATTTCCCACAGCCCAGACATCGGTGGCGGAGCTGCCCCACACGCCCTGAAGCGACAACTTCGTACCGCTTGACACGGGCCTCCAAATACCCCCGTCATAGTGCAGGATGGCGCCGCCGGCCCCCACGGCCCAGACATCCGTGGCGGAGCTGCCCCAGATACCCTGAAGCGGCCCCGTGGTATCGGGGCTCATGGTACTCATGGTGCTCCAGGCGCGGCCGTCGTAATGCAGGATAGTGCTCCCGCCCCCCCGGAACGGGTCACCCCCCCCCACGGCAAAGACATCGGTGGCCGAGCTGCCCCACACACCCTGAAGCGACATCGTGGTGCCGCTGTTCATGGTGCTCCAGGCGCGGCCGTCGCGATGCGCGATGGCGCCCGAGTCCCCCACGGCGAAGACATCCGTGGCCGAGATGCCCCAGATACCATGAAGCGGCATCGTGGTGCCGATGATCATGGTGCTCCAGGCCCGGCCGCCGTAGTGCAGGATGGCGCCCGAGTCCCCCACGGCGAAGACATCGGTGGCCGAGGTGCCCCACACGCCCTGGAGTGACCTCGCGGTACCGCTTATCATGGGGCTCCAAATACGGCCGTCATAGTGCAGGATGGTGCCCGAGTCCCCCACGGCAAAGACATCGCCGGCCGAGCTGCCCCAGATACCGAAAAGCCAGTTTGTCGTGCCGCTGCTCTTGGAACCCCAGTCGTTATCTTCACGGTGCAGGATGGTGCCCGAATACCCCACGGCAAACACATCGGTGGCGGTGGTGCCCCACACACCCCACACACCATTGATGGAGTCCGTGGTGCCGCTGTTCACGGAACTCCAGATACGGCCGTCATAGTGCAGGGTGACGACCGTCCCCACGGCCCAGACATCGGTGGCGGACCTGCCCCAGACACCACCCAGCCAGTTCGTGGTGCCGCTGCTCATGGAACTCCAGTCGCGGCCGTCGTAGTGCAGGATGGTGCCCCCGGGTCCCACGGCAAAGACATCGGTGGAGGAGCTGCCCCAGATGCCCTGGAGCGATATCGACGTACCGCCGCTCATGGGACTCCAGGCGCTGCCATCGTAATGCAGGATGGTGCCCGAGTCCCCCACGGCAAAGACATCTGTGGCCGAGCTCCCCCACACACCGTTAAGGGTGTCCGGGGTGCCGCTGCTCATAATGCTCCAGTCGCGGCCATCGTAGTGCACGATGGTGCCCCACTCCCCCACGGCAAAGACATCGGTGGGGGAGCTGCCCCATATATCCCGCAGGCTGTTCCCCTGCGGCAGCGGATTTTGCCATCCCCACCCGGCCCGGGCCGGCGCGGTTGTGGGGCCCGGCGCGATGGTCGATGCTGGACCTGCCGGCGATGAAGAAGCGGGTGCCGGGGGCGTCCGGCCGCCGGGCTGACACGACACAGCCACCAGAAGCAGTGCCAGCAAAGCGAAAGTTATCCCGGGTGCCACCGGTCTCTTCGTGATTGTCACCTCTTAAATAAATGACTTTCCGGCCCACCGCCCCCGTGCCGACATGGGGATTCGGGGCGATGGGACCTATGGTGCTATGAGATTGCGGATGGGCCGCCCGAGGTATAGCGAATGGCTTTCGGATTCGGCCGCTTCGGGTGGGACCTGCGCGGGGCGTCGAGGGACCGTCACAGGCGGCTCAGGACCTCCTGCTCCATCCGGCGCATCCGCAGCTTAGGTCCCGGCTCCCGGTCATCGTAGCCCAGGAGATGGAGCACCCCGTGGACCACCAGCAGGGACAGCTCCTCCTCCAGCTTATGTCCCCACTCCCGGGCCTGCCTCCGGGCCTGGGGGAGGGAAATAATGGCTTCACCCAGGTAGAGAATACCGTCGGGCGGAGACACAAACTCCCCCTCCCTGAGGGAGAAGGCCAGGACATCGGTGACCTGGTTTCGGGACAGATAGCGCCGGTTGAGCCCCCGGATCTGGTCATCGCCGGTGATGACCAGGCCCAGCCCCACCGGGCCCTCCACCCCCTCCGCGCCGAGGGTTTCCTGGGCTGTCCGGCGCAGGGTTTTGTGGCGGACCGCCCTGCGAAACTTTTCATCCACCTGAATATCGATCTCATAACCGGCCATCCCGGGAATCATAACATGCCCTGCCTCCCACCCTCAAGGAGCGATTGACAGGGGGGGCGGGGCCAACTATAATAGGACAGCCCCGGGAGATAGCAAACCCCGGATGGGGCAATCCACCCTCGAGGCGGGAAATGACTCTGGCCTTGGAGGGAGTGAGGGTTCTGGAGCTGGCCCGGGTGGCCCCTCACTTCTTTTGTACCATGATGCTATCCGATATGGGCGCCGACGTGCTCAAGATCGATACCCCCCTCACCGCCGAATCCACCCGGGAGGGGGCGGACGAGCCCCTGGCTGGGCAGTGGGCGGCCCGCAAAGAGAACTACGCCTACCTCAATCGCAACAAGAGAAGCATTGCCATCGACCTGAAGTCCCCGGCGGGGCGGGAGGTCTTCTACAAGCTGGCCCGGGAAGCCGATGTGGTGGTGGACGGCTTCCGCCCCGGGGTGGTAAAGCGGCTGGGCGTGGACTACGAAACCCTGAACCGGCTCAACCCCAGAATCATTTTCTGCTCCATCACCGGATATGGGCAGGACGGCCCCTACCGGCTGCTGCCGGGGCACGATATCAACTACATCTCCCTCGCCGGAGCCCTGGGCCTCATCGGCGACAAGGACGGGCCGCCGGTGGTGCCCCTGAACCTGGTAGCCGACTATGCCGGGGGCTCCCTCCACTCCGTCATCGGCATCCTCATGGCCCTGGTAGCCCGGGAGCGCACGGGGCGGGGGCAGTTCATAGACATCTCCATGGCGGATGCCGTGGTCTCCCTCATCTCAACGGAGATAGGGAGCTACTTCAACACCGGCGTGCCATCCCGCCGGGGAGAGGGCTTCCTGACCGGCTCGTCACCCTGCTATGGGGTATACGCGACTAAAGACAGTAAATGGATAAGCCTGGGCTGCCTGGAACCCCACTTCTGGATCAACCTGTGCCGGGCCCTGGGCCGGGAGGACTACATACCCCACCAGTGGGACGAAGGCCAAAAAAAGGACGAGATCCTCTCCTTTTTGAAACAGACCTTCCTCACCAGGGACAGGGACGAGTGGTTCGATCTCTTCAAGGACAAGGATATCGCCATAGGCAAGGTGTACGACCTGGATGAGTTGGAGTCCGACCCCCAGATCCAGCACCGACGGCTGGTGGTGGAGGTGGAGGATGCCCAGGGGAAGAAGTGGAAACAGGTGGGTCTCCCCATCAAGATGTCGGATACACCGGGGCGGATAAAGGGAATGGCCCCGGCCCTGGGGGAGCACACCGGCGAGGTCTTGCGGGAGCTGGGGTACACCCCCGAGGCCATTGCCCAGCTCCTCCAAGAGGGGAATGTGGCCTAGAATTTCGCTCCAGGAGGTGGTAAATGGCAACCAAGGCATTTATTCTCATCGAGACAGCGGTAGGCAAGACCAAGGAGGTGGTAACCGCCGTCGGGAAACTCTCCGGGGTACGCTCGGTGGACCCGGTGACCGGCCCCTACGATGTCATCGTGGTAGTGGAGGGTCAGGACCTCAACACCATAGGTGAGCTGGTAACCAACAAGATCCACCCCGTGGGCGGAGTCACCCGGACGGTAACCTGCCTGGCCATCTCGGTCTCCTGACCCGCGGCATCCACCCCGGCCCACCCCCACGGAGGCACGCGCCTTCGGCGTCCCGGCGCCCGGGGTGGATTTTGCCGGGACGTTCCGGGAAGGGCCGCGAGGAGAGGCATGGACTTTAGCTTCACTGAGGCCGAAACAGGGTTCCGGCAGGAGATAAGGCACTTCCTGGAGAGGGAGCTGCCCCCGGGCTGGAAGGGCCCCATGTGGTTTGAGGGCCTTCTCGAGCGGGATGACATGTGGGGCGTCGCCCGGGACATGGCCCGCAAGCTGGGGGGCAAGGGCTGGCTGTCCCTGTCCTGGCCCAGGGAACATGGAGGCCAGGCCCGTTCCATAGTGGAGCAGGCTATTTTTGCCGACGAGATGGCCTACCACCGGGCCCCGGGGTTGGATATCTTCGGGGTCAAGATGCTGTCCCCCGTTCTCATCGCCATGGGGAGCCCGGAGCAGAGGGCCGCCCACCTGCCGGCCATCGCCCGGGGGGAAAGGGTCTGGTGCCAGGGCTTCAGCGAGCCCGATGCCGGCTCCGACCTGGCCTCCCTCAAGACCAGGGCGGTGGAGACGGGCGATGGTTTCGCGGTCCACGGGCAGAAGGTGTGGACCACGGGGGCCCACCGCGCCGACTGGATCTTCTTTCTGGCCCGCACCGACCCCGAGGCCCCCAAGCACCGGGGCATAAGCCTCCTCATGGCAGATATGAAGACCCCCGGGATCGAGGTGCGCCCCCTGATAAACATCATGGGGGCCCACTCCTTCAACGAGGTCTTTTTCGATAACGCCCGGGTGCCCCGGGAGAACCTGGTGGGCGGCATGAACCGGGGCTGGGAGGCGGCCACCGCTTTACTCAATTTCGAGAGGTCGGGGGTCCACTACATCGGGGCCTCCCGCCGGGTGGCTGAGGAGCTCGGGGACTATGCCCGGGAGACGGGATCTGCCCGGGACCCCCTGGTCCGGCACAAGCTGGCGGAGCTGCGGGTGAGGGTGGAGGTGGGCAGCTGGCTGTGCTACCGGGTGGCCTGGATGCAGGACCACGGGCAAAATGTGGATGCCGCGGCATCCATTTCCAAGACCTTCGGCACGGAGCTCATGCAGTTCATCTCCAATACCGGGATGGAGCTCCTGGGGCTCTACGGACAGCTGAAGGCGGACTCCGAAAGGGTGCGCATGGAGGGCCATATCGAGGAATGGTATCTCTCCAACCTGGGGCGCACCATCGCCGCCGGGGCCTCGGAGATCCAGAGGAATATCATCGCCACCCGGGGCCTGGGACTGCCCCGGGGCTAAAGAGGAGGCCAATGGACTTAAAATTTACCGCGGACCAGGAGGCCTTCAGGCAGGAGGTGAGGGGCTTCTTCCAGGCCGAACTGGCGGCAGGGAGCTTCACCACCAATCTGGATGGATGGCTGGCGGGCTACTCCCCGGAGTTCTCCCGGAAGATCGCCGCCCGGGGCTGGATAGGCCTCAACTGGCCCCGGGAGTACGGGGGGTCGGAACGGGACCCCCTGGACCGGTTGATCTTCTATGAGGAGATGGCCTACTATGGGGCGCCGGTGGCCTATCACCTCACCGGCGACCGGCAGATAGGCCCCATCCTTATAATGTTCGGCAGCGAGCAGCAGAAACGGGAGTTCCTGCCCCCCCTCGTCCGGGCGGCGATAGGCTTCGGCCAGGCCTTCAGCGAACCCGAGGCGGGCTCGGACATGGCCTCGCTCCAGATGAGGGCCGAGTCGCAGGGCGACAGCTTCATTCTGAACGGAAGCAAGGTTTGGATAGGAAGGGGCCACCTGGTGGAGTGGTCCCTGGTGCTGGCCCGCACCGACCCGGATTCCCAGCGGCACCACGGGATCAGCGCCTTCCTGGTAGATATGAAGACGCCGGGCGTCAACGCCCGCCCCCAACCCAACATCATCGCCCCCACCGCCATGGCCGAGATCGTTTTCGACAATGTCCGGGTGCCCAAGGAGAACCTGGTGGGCGACCTGGGCCAGGGCTGGGAGCTGGCCATGGCCATGCTGAACATCGAGAGGACGGGGGTCGAGCGCGTGGGCATCTGCCGGCGGGTCCTGGAGGAACTGGCCTCCCGCGTCGGCGACGACGATACCGCCGGGCGGCACCGGCTGGCCGGGATGGCCGTCGAGGCCGAGGTGCTGCGATGGCTCTGCTACCGGGTGGCCTGGCGGGAGGCCCAGGGCCTCCACCCCGAGGCCGAGGCCTCCGTGGCCAAGGTGTTCGGCAGCGAGCTCATGAAGCGCATGGCCCAGGTCGGGATGCAGTCCCTGGGCCTTTACGCCCAGCTGGAGGGCCCCGACCCCCCCACCCCCCTGGCGGGGATGATCGAAAGATGGTACCAGTCCACCCCGGGCTTCACCCTGGCCCAGGGCACCTCGGAGGTCCAGAGAAACATTATCGCCACCCGGGGCCTGGGACTGCCCCGCGGCTGAAGTAACGGAGAAAAGTATGGATTTCAAAATGACCGGGGAGCAGGAGACATTCCGCCGGGAGATTCAGGACTTCCTGTTGAACGAGATCAAGGCCGGCACCTTCCAGCCCACCCCCGATGCCTGGCTGGAGGGGTTCTCCCCCGAGTTCTCCCGGAAGATAGCCGGGCAGGGTTGGATCGGCCTCACCTGGCCCCGGAAGTACGGCGGGCAGGAAAGGGGCTACCTGGACCGGCTCATCTATACCGAGGAGGTGCTCCGGTATGGGGCCCCGGTATGCGCCCACTGGCCGGGGGACCGGCAGGTGGGGCCCTCCCTCATCCACTACGGCACCGAGGAGCAGCGGGAGCAGTTCCTGCCCAAGATCATCCGGGGGGAGATGTTCTTCTGCCTGGGCATGAGCGAGCCCGAATCGGGCTCGGACCTGGCGTCGCTCAAGACCAGGGCCGAGGAGAAGGACGACTGTTTCATCATCAACGGCCAGAAGGTGTGGACGGGCTCGGCCCACCGGGCCGACTTCGTATATCTGGTGGTGCGCACCGACCCCGACCTGCCCAAGCACAAGGGCATCAGCGAGTTCATCGTCGACATGAAGACGCCGGGAATCGAGGTGCGCCCCCTGGTGGACCTGGTGGGCATGCACCACCTCAACGAGGTGTACTTCGATAACGTCCGGGTACCCAAGTCGGCCCTCATCGGGGAGAAGAACAACGGCTGGTACCAGATAGCCGCCCAGCTGGACTACGAGCGCAGCGGGATGGAGCGGCTGATGAGCAATTACCCGGTCTTCACCGCCCTCAAGGACTTCGTGCGGGACGGGGACCTGATGCAAAACCCCCTGGTGAGCCACAAGATGGCGGAGCTGGAGATCGAGTTCGAGGTGGGCCGGCTTCTCATCTACCGGGTGGCCTGGGTGCTCAGCCAGGGGCAGGTCCCCAACTTCGAGTCGGCCCTGGCCAAGACCTACGGAACGGACTTCGAGCAGAAGCTGGCCAACACGGCCATGGAGGTCCTGGGGCTCTCCGGCCAGGTCCTGGAGGGTCCCCGGGCGGCGCTCCTGGGCATGGCCACCAGGAGCTACCTGTTCAGCCCGGGCTACAGCATCCAGGGCGGGACCTCGGAGATCTTGAAAACCATAATCGCCACCCGCGGGCTGGGCCTGCCCACCGGGAAATGAGGGGGCGAGAGCACACCGGCGAGCTTCGGATAATTAGGAGGAAGCAATGGACTTAAGCCTCAGCGAAGGACAGGAGATGCTGAAGAAGATGGCCCGGGATTTCCTGGTCAATGAATGTCCCAAGACCCTGGTGCGGGAGATGGAGGAGGACGAGTCGGGCCATTCCGCGGAACTGTGGCGGAAGATGGCGGGGCAGGGTTGGCTGGGACTGGTGTTTCCGGAGAAATACGGGGGCATGGGCATGGACTTCCTGGACCTGGCCGTGCTGCTGGAGGAGATGGGAAGGGCCTGCCTGCCCGGCCCCTACTTCTCCACGGTGGTCCTGGGCGGCCTCACCCTCCTGGAGGCGGGGAGCGAGGAGCAGAAGGCGGAGCTCATCCCCCAGATTGCCGCCGGGGATAAGATCATGACCCTGGCCCTGACCGAGCCCAGCGCTTCTTATACGCCGGAGGGCATCGAAACCGAGGCGCGGGCCGATGGGGATGACTATGTCATCAGCGGCACCAAGCTATTCGTGCCCGATGCCCACATCGCCGACTATATGATCTGCGCCGCCCGGACCGGGGACCGGATCACCCTGTTCCTGGTGGATGCCAAGGCCCCGGGCATCTCCACCACAGTCCTCAAGACCATCGCCTCCGACAAGCTGTGCGAGGTGGTCTTCGATAAGGTGAGGGTGCCCAAGGCCAACGTCCTGGGCGAGGTGGGCGGGGGTTGGGCGCTGGTGGAGAATATCATCCAGCGGGCGGCCGCGGCCAAGTGCGCCGAAATGGTGGGCGGGGCCCAGCAGGTGCTGGAGATGACGGTGGACTACTCCAAGCAGAGGGTCCAGTTCGGCCGCCCCATCGGCAGCTTCCAGGCCATACAGCACCACTGCGCCAACATGGCCATAGATGTGGACGGCTGCCGCTTCATCACCTATCAGGCCGCGTGGATGCTCTCAACCGGGCTCCCCTGTACCAAGGAGGTGGCCATGGCCAAGGCCTGGACCTCCGATGCCTACCGGAGGGTCACCGCCCTGGGCCACCAGGTGCACGGAGGCATGGGCTTCATCAAGGACCACGACATGCAGCTCTACTATCGCCGGGCCAAGGCCGCCGAGGTCACCTTCGGCGACGCCGAGTTTCACCGGGAGACCGTGGCCCGGGAGATGGGGATTTAGCCGGCAAATAAGCAGGGAGGGATAAGGCGGGATGGATTGTATCTTCTGTCGCATCGCGTCCGGGGAGGTGCCCACCCAGTATCTCCATGAGGACCGGGAGATCGTGGCCTTCCCCGACATCAACCCCCAGGCCCCGACGCACATCCTCATCATGCCCAAAGAGCACTTCACCTCCCTGGGGGAGATGGTCCCGAAAAACTCGGAGCTATTGGGCCGTCTGCTCCTGGTGGCCCACTCGGTGGCCGGCCAGGCGGGGGTGGTGGATACCGGCTTCCGCCTGGTGCTGAACCAGGGCCGGGACGGGGCCCAGACGGTCCCCCACCTCCACCTCCACCTCATGGGGGGCAGAGGTCTCTCGGGCAGGATGGGGTAAATAGCC
>JAZFUS010000267.1:0-3854 GCA_036447315.1 Dehalococcoidia bacterium | reverse complement strand
CCCCTCAGCAGCACCACCTCCAGTTTCCTGCCGATGACGTCTGAGCTTAGGCGGCGGTGAATATCATCGACGCCGGCCATCGGGGCCTGGTCGAGCGAGACGATAATATCGCCCTCCCTCAAGCCGGCCGCCTGAGCCGGACTGTGGGGCGCCACGTCCATCACCCTCACCCCGCTGTCATGGCTCAGCTGGAAATGCCTCACCACCCGCACCGGCAGGGGCACCTGCTGCCCGCCGATGCCCAGATACCCCCTGGTCACCTTCCCCTCCCGGATGAGCAGGCTGGCCACCCAGCGCATGGTGTTGACCGGTATGGCAAAGCAGATGCCCTGGGCGTACTGGATGATTGCCGTATTGATGCCCACCACCAGGCCCCGGGAGTCCACCAGAGGTCCACCGCTGTTGCCCGGGTTGAGGGCGGCATCCGTCTGGATGATATTCTCTATCAACCGGCCGCTGCGCCCCCGCAGCGTGCGCCCCAGGGCACTAATCACCCCCGCGGTGACCGTGTTCTGAAAACCCAGGGGGTTGCCCACCGCTATGGCCAGTTGCCCCACTCAAAGCCGGTCCGAATCCCCGAGCCGGCAATCAGGCAGTCCGGAGCCGGGAATCCTGAGCACAGCCAGGTCCGTTCCCGGGTCCTGGCCGGCGACCTCCGCCGTGTAGCTGGTGCCATCGGCCAGGTCCACCTCGACGGCACCGGCCCCCTCCACGACATGGCTATTGGTCACGATGTAGCCATCGGGAGCGATAATCACCCCCGAGCCGCTGCCTTCCGCCTCATGGGGCCCCGTTCCCCGGCGGGGACGGGCCTTCTTCTTCACCCGGATGTGGACCACCGCCGGGCCCACCGTGGCCACGGCGCTGGTCACCGCCTGGGAATAGGCATCGAGGAGCTCCGCGCCCTCCCCGGTTCCGGGCGGCACCGGTCCTCCCCCCTCGCCGGAGGGCGAGAAATCCAGGAATTCAAGCCTGTGGTCCGGTATCTCCTCCGCCACGTTCATCGGGACCACCCCTTTATACCTATGTTAGCTCAACCGGGACCGGGGGTTCAGGGCGGCGGCCGGTCCGGCCGCCGGGGGGCCTGGGGGTGAATAGTGAGGTAAGAGACCACCGCCCCGGCCAGCGCCAGCGCGGCACACACCCCCATGGCCCGGCGAAAACCATGGATAAACGATTTCCTGACGGCATCTCCGGCCTGTTTGCGGGCCGAGGGGTCAAAGGTTTCCGGTATGACAATGCCCCCCAGCTTGCCCGATTGGCTCAAGATCTCTATCCGCTGCTCCCCGGAGAGGTTTGTAGCTCCTATGGTATCCTCAAGGCGGGCGGTAAAAGCGGAAATTACGACGGCCCCCAAAACAGCCACCGCCATCAGCGCGGCAATCCGCGACAGGGCATTATTGACCCCGGAGGCGGCGCCCGAAAACTGGGGCTCGACGGACAGGGCCGACTTGGTAAGGGGTGCGATAACCAGGGCCATGCCCATTCCAAACAGCACCAACCCCGGCATGAACTGCCTGAAATAGTCGGCACCGGTCCCCCCCAGGGCGAGCAGCGCCATTCCCGACGCCACGATGGCCGGTCCCAGGACCATCGGCAGCCGGGGGCCTATCCTATCGGCCAGGGCCCCTGCCGGACCGGCAAAGAAGGTGATAATCACGATGGGGGGCAGCAGACCCAACCCCGCCTGGGCCGGTGAAAAGCCCTGGACCTGCTGTAAATTGAGGACCAGGAACAAAATCACACCATTGAGGGCAAAATAGAGAAAAAAGGTAACGGTATTGGCCCCGGCGATGAGCGGGTTTCGGAAAATGCGCAGGGGCACCAGGGGTTCGGGAAGGCGCAATTCGACCAGGATAAACAGAATAATCGCCGCCGGCCCCCCGATCAGGCCGGCGACGACCAGCGGGTGGCTCCAGCCCACGGCCGGGCCCGCGATGAGGCCATAGGCCGTCCCCAGAAGGCCCAGGAAGATAAGCGCCGTTCCCCGCCAGTCCAGCCGGCGAGCGTCCGGATTTCTGCTTTCCGGGACGAAAACAGAGGTGACAATCAGGGCGAGGACACTGAGGGGCGCCGTCAAAAAAAACACCCCCTGCCAGCTAAAGGTCTCGACGACCCAGCCCCCCACCCAGGGACCCAGCGCCGCTACCCCTCCGGCAAAACCCGCCCACAGGCCAATGGCCCTCCCCCGCTCGTTTTCAGCGAAGCAGGCACTTATTATAGCCAGGCTCTGGGGTATCATCAGCGCGGCGCCGGCCCCCTGGACCGCCTGAAAGGCGATCAGCGAACCGATGGTCCCCGACAGCCCCGCGAGGATGGCGCCGGCGGCAAACAGGGCGATGCCCGCCATGAAAATCCGCTTTCGGCCGAAGCGGTCGCCCAGGGAACCGCCGATCAACAGCAGCGCCGCCAGGGACAGCAGATTGGCATTGACCACCCACTGAATGCCGGTCATGCCGGTCCCGTAATGCGACTGTATCGCCGGCAGGGCTACCATCACCGCGGTCCCCATCAAAAAGGCCGTTCCGCTGGCCAGGATGGTGGCCAGCATGACCCACCGCCCCGTGGCTGAGTTCAGAGAAAACTGTTGAATCACCGCCCTATCTTATCACCGGTTTCGGCCGGATGGCTACATCCGTTTTTTTTAGTTTCCCCCGTATAGCTCAGCTTGACACCAAAGGGAGCAAGTGATACCATCTCGCAGTAAACCACGAACTTCGCCACACAGGAAACTCCTTTTCATCGGTGTGGCGCAACTCACGATTGGGCATAGGAGGACCACCATCAAACTGGAAACTTTCTGCAAGGGTTGTCGGATTCAGCGCGGCAAATTGATCCCTTTACGCGGCCCGCTGTCCATCCCATACAGGGTATTTGGGATAAAACCCAGTCACATGAACCCCAATCTATGCAACACCTGCGATTCCCGGTTCGTCAACACCATGAAGACCCGGCAGATCACGCGGCCCGCCACCATTCTTTTTGCCGACGTACGCGATTATACCCCCCTTTCCCAGACCACGGGCTCTCAGGAGATGGCCACTTTGCTGAGCGGCTTTTATGACCTCTGCGCCACCGCGGTATGGGAGCGGGACGGCATCATCAATAAGATGATCGGCGACGCCATATTCGCCGTCTTTAATTTCCCCATCACCCGCGAGGACCATATCGAATGCGCGGTGGATGCCGGAATGGAAATACTCGAAAAATGCAAGGAAATGAAAATTACCAGCGGCCTCTCGGAACAGGTTGAAGTCGGCATCGGCGTGGGGATTCACACCGGGGATGTCTCCGTGGGGGATATCGGCTCGCTGTGCAAGGATTTTACCGTGATAGGGGAAGTGGTAAACATGAGCTCCAGGCTTCAAGGGGTGGCCAAGCCCGGCGAACTCGCGCTCTCAGAGGCAATATACGAAAAGGTAAATAATGTGTACCCGGGGATCGAGCCGCAGGCCTTCGACCTCAAGGGAATAGACCGGCCGGTGACGGCCTATATACTGGCTGCCGACCAGAGAGTGACTTCAGGGAGGCAAAATGGATAAGGGGCCATCGGACAAGCCCACCAAGCTGTACCAGAACTCGGAGGTTATCTTCGAGGAGGCCAGCAAAGGGAATGAAATGTATATCATCCGGTCCGGGCAGGTAAAACTCGTCCTGGAGGCCACCGGACAGGGGGTTGAGGTAGGTTCCCTGGGGCCGGGCGAGTATTTCGGTGAAATGGCCCTGGTGGACGACTCGCCCCGCGCGGCCACGGCCATTGCCGAGGAGGACAACACAGAGCTCGAGGTGCTGGACCGGCAGGGTTTCCTGGACATGATAAAGGATTTCCCGGAGTTCGGCCTGGATATCATGCG
>JAZFUS010000266.1:0-3686 GCA_036447315.1 Dehalococcoidia bacterium | reverse complement strand
GGCCCCTTCCCGTTGGTGACGTCCCCCTTTACCAGGGCCACATGCTCATCGGGGTCGATAGAGCTCTTGTAAGCGACGGCGGTGAACTCCCCGTAGCGGGTAGGCAGCTTGGCCTCGGCCATCCGCTCGATAAGCCTCTCGTGGCGGCGGCGGTAGGCGATGAGGTCGGCCACACAGACGATCTTGAGGCCGTGCACCCCGGCCATGACCTCCAGCTCCGGGAGGCGGGCCATGGAGCCGTCCTCGCTGAGAATTTCACAGATCACCCCGCCGGGATAGAACCCGGCCATCTTCACCAGGTCGATGATGGCCTCGGTATGGCCGGCCCTGACCAGCACCCCACCCTCGCGGGCGCGGAGAGGAAACATGTGGCCGGGCCGGGACAGGTCCTCGGGCCTGGTGGTGGGATCGATCATGGTCTTCACCGTGGCGGCCCGGTCGGGGGCGGAGATGCCGGTGCTGGTCTTGTGCTTGGCCTCCACGGACACGGTAAAGGCGGTGCCGTAGTTGGAGGTATTGTCCTGCACCATGAGAGGGATGCGGAGCTCATCCAGCCTCATGCCCGTAACGGGCATACAGATAAGGCCCCGCCCGTACGTGGCCATGAAGTTTATGGCCTCCGGCGTAACCTTTTCGGCGGCCATGGCCAGGTCGCCCTCATTTTCCCGCCCCTCGTCGTCCACGATGATGAGGAACCGCCCGGCCTTTAATTCCTCTATGGCTTCAGCAATGGTAGCCAGCGCCAATTCTTTCCCCCCGAGCAAGCCCCGATATCAGGCTTTGGAGAAGCCGTGCTCCGCCAGAAAGTCCAGCGTGATGCCCCCGGATTTGGGCCCCGTCAGCCGCTCCACGTATTTTGCCATTATGTCCGCCTCCAAGTTTACCACATCCCCGGGTTTCCTGCCCGCCAGGTTGGTATGCGCCCGGGTATACCCCACCAGGGATACGGTGAAGGAGGAGGCATCCCCCTCGACCACGGTGAGGCTGATCCCGTCCACGGCGATAAACCCCTTCTGAACGATGTAGGGCATCACCTCCCGGGGTGCGGCCACCCTGAACAGCAGGGCGCCCTCCTCCGCCGTGACCGAGCGGAGCTCCCCCGTGCCGTCCACGTGCCCCTGGACCAGGTGCCCCCCCAGCCGCCCCCCCAGGGGCAGCGCCCGCTCCAGATTGACTCCCTCCCCGGTGCGGAGCCCCCCCAGGTTGGTGCGGCGCAGCGTCTCGGGCATGACCTCCACCGTGAAAGAGTCCCCGTCCATGTCGATAACGGTGAGGCAGGCGCCGTTGACCGCCAGGCTGTCCCCGAGCCCGGTACCCTCCAGGACCACCTGGGCGCCGACGGTGAGCCTCTCCCGCCGCCGGGAGCGGACCGTGCCCACTTCCTCGATAATGCCGGTGAACATAGCTCTTCGGCCTACCCCCTGCCGGTATACCCGCTGACCAGGACGTCCCGGCCCAGCTTTTTCACCCGGACCCCGTTCAAGCGGAGGGCATCGGCCATCCGGCCGGCGCCCTTCCCGGCCACGGCCGTACCGGCCCCCTTGCCCCCGATGATCACCGGGGCCACAAAAGCATAGACCTTATCCGCCAGTCCCCCCTCGAACAGGGAGGTCAGGAGGGTACCACCCCCCTCCACCAGGAGGCTGGTGACCTCGCGGCGGCCCAGGGCCCCCAGAAGCTCCCGCATATCCACCAGGCCCCGGGTCGAGGGCAGCGGGAGCACCTCGGCCCCCGCCTGCACGAGCCCGCGGACCTTTTCGGGGCCCAGGGAATCGCCCACGGCCATGAGGGTCCGGCCGGGCTGCCGGAAGACCAGGGCCGAGGTGGGGGTGCGGCCGTGGCAGTCGACGATAACCCGAAGAGGGCTCTTAGTTACGGCCCCCCTGCCGTCCCGGGCGGTGAGCTGGGGATCATCGGCGATGATGGTGTTCACCCCCACCATAACGGCATCGGCCTCCCTCCTGAGGGCATGGACCCGCCGGCGGGACTGGGGGCCGCTTATCCACCGGGAATCACCCGTCCGGGTGGCTATCTTCCCGTCCAGGCTCATGGCGTACTTGACCGCCACAAAGGGAATCCCGGTGGTGATGAACTTGAAGTAGGCCTCATTGATCTCCCGGGCCTCGGCCTCGCGCTCACCGGAGTGGGTGCCGATTCCCGCCGATTCCAGCCCCGCCCTGCCCCTCCCCGAGACCTGGGGGTTGGGGTCCGGGACGGCCAGGTGGACCCTGGCGATGCCGGCCTCGATAATGGCCTGGGTGCAGGGCGGCGTGCGCCCAAAATGAGAGCAGGGCTCCAGGGTGACATACATGGTGGCTCCCCGGGCCCCGTCCCCCGCCTGGCGCAGGGCCATCACCTCCGCATGGGCGGAGCCGGGGGGCTGGGTGAAGCCCTCGCCCACCACGGCCCCGTCCCTGACGATCACCGCCCCCACGGCGGGATTGGGGCTGGTGGTGCCCAGGGCCTTCCCGGCCAGTTCCAGGGCTCGAGCCATGTATTCCATAGAGGTCCCCCGCCCTCACCGCTGTCGGAAGTCCTGATAATAGCGGCTGGCCGTGGGCTCGGTCTGGTCCTGGTACTTGCTGCCCAGCCCATCGGCGCCATAGACCCTCTCCGCCGCCGAGCTCAGCCGCAGGAAGGAGAGCTGGCCGATCTTCATCCCGTAATACAGGGTGACCGGGAGCTTGGCCACGTTGGAGAGCTCCAGCGTGAGGTGTCCCCGCCAGCCGGGGTCCACGTACCCGGCCGTGGAGTGGATGAGAAGCCCGATGCGCCCCAGGGAGCTCTTTCCCTCCAGCCGGGACACGATATCGTCGGGAAGGGTGAGCGATTCCAGGGTGCTGCCCAGGACAAACTCCCCGGGACTGAGAAAGAAGGGCTCCTCCCCCTCGATCACTACCAGCTCGTTCAGGTCGTCCTGGCTCTGCTTGACATCGATGTAGAAGGGGCTCCGCCAGGTCTTGAAGACCAGAAGCCTGTTGTCCAGGTGGATATCCACGCTGGCCGGCTGAACGCATTCAGGGTCATAGGGGTCTATGATTATGCGGCCCCGGTCGATTTGGTCCTTGATATCCCGGTCGCTGAGTACCATGTGGTCCGGCCCCCGGTTTCATTCCCCGTGTGCTGGTATTCTATCACCTGACCCCCCCGTTAGCAACCGGCGACCGGCCCTGGTTCCCTCCCCTGCGCCGCCGGCAGGGCCGGAGCCGTAGGCGCCGGGCGCGGCGCAGGAGCCAGGGCCGGAGCCACCGGCAGAGCCGGCGGCCCTGCCGGCGAATCCGTTCGGTTACTTGATGGCATACACTACCTGAACGCTGGCGCGGACCTCAGTCTCACCGGGGCTTATGGGAGGGGGAGCGGCCTGGCTCTCCGCCATGGCGGCCACCCCCATCCCCCTCATGTCGAAGGCCGGAGCCACGAAGGGGGAGCTCAAGGAGATAAAGGTTGGTTGACCCAGGGTCACCCCGGAGGCCACCGCCAGCTGCTCGGCCTTGGCCTGGGCATCCGCCACCGCCAGCTCCCTGGCCTGGGCGTTGAAGGGGGTAGGGTCGTCGATGGTGAAGCTGACACTGTCCACCCTGGTCAGGTCTCCACCCGCCGTGGCCACCGCCTCGATGGTGACCCCCACGTCCCCTATCTTCCTGATCTTGGCCACCACCCGGTTGGTCACCCGGTAGCCGGTGATT
>JAZFUS010000265.1:0-4197 GCA_036447315.1 Dehalococcoidia bacterium | reverse complement strand
GAGAAAGATGCCGTCATCTCCTGGGGAGAGCCGGCGGCCGGGGTATATAATCTCATTCGGGGCACCAATCCCCAGCCGGGAGCCACCACCCGGTATCGGGGAGGGGAGCTCAAAATCTTCGATTGCCGGTTGCTCCCGGAGTCCTCTTCCCACTCACCTGGGGAGGTGGTGGAGGTCGGACCCGAGGGTTTTGCGGTGGCTGCCCCCGGTGGGGTGGTCCTGGTAAAAAGGGTGCAGCCCCAGGGGTCGGGCAAGATGGGCGCCCCCGAATACGTGGGGTCCGTCGCCCTTAAGGCAGGGGACAGGCTGGGGAAATAGCCAAGGAGGTCGGTGTATGTCACAGGAGAATGAGGTCACTGCCGCGCAGGCCATGGCCGGGGTGCTCCGGGAAGAGGGGGTGGAGTACATCTTCGGGGTGGGGGGTGGCACCATATTCCCCTTTATGTTGGCGGCCTGTGAGCAGGGGATCGGGATCGTTCATGCCCGCCACGAGCAGGGGGCGGCCTTTGCCGCCGACGCCTATGGCCGCTCCGGGCGCCGGCCCGGCGTGGTCTTCCTCTTCGGTGGACCGGGGTTCACCAACGCCTGCAACGGCATCGCCCAGGCGTACTACAGCAAGAGCCCGATGGTGGTCTTTGTGGGGCAGCATACCACCATGACCGATTTCCCTGGGGCGGAAGCCCCCT
Organism: Dehalococcoidia bacterium; assembly: GCA_036447315.1. Classification (GTDB taxonomy): domain Bacteria; phylum Chloroflexota; class Dehalococcoidia; order JACVQG01; family JAZFUS01; genus JAZFUS01. The sequence continues at coordinate 3,511 of JAZFUS010000265.1, read as the reverse complement.
CCTATGCCACCGAGGCTGCCAGGAGGTTCACCAAGAACGCCACGCGGATCATAGACGACCGGCTGTGCGCCCTGCTCACCAAGCGGGCCTTTATCGAGGCCCGGGCCTATCCCCCGGGGCCGGTGCTGCTGGAGATACCGGGCAACCTTATGGTGGTCAAGAGGCCCCTGCGCCAGCAGAGGGGGTACCTGCCCGGTGCCCTGCGGCAGCCCCCCGCGGTGGGGGGGAGCGACCTTCAGGCCGTGGAGGAGGCGGTAAAGCTCCTCCAGGGGGCGGAGAGGCCGGTGGTGGTGGGTGGTGAGGGCCTGTGGTGGAGCGATGCCGCAGCGGAGCTCAGGGAGCTGGTGGAGCTGCTGGGCGTGCCCGTGATCACCCGGAGGATCGCCCGGGGGGCGGTGCCCGAGGACCACCCCCTGGCCTTCTGCGGCCGGGTACGGGGGGCCGTTTTGAACCAGGCCGACATGGCCCTGCTTGTCGGCCTCAACCTGGGGTACCTGGAGGGTTACGGGCGGTGGGGACGGGACGTCAAGTTCATCCAGGTCCAGAACAGCCCGCTGGGGGTGGAGAGCAATGTCCGGACCGAGCTGGCTCTTATTGGCGACTTCAAGGCCGTCCTCCGGCAGATGATAGAGGCTGCCCGCCGGGTGGGGAAGCCCTCCCCCAGGAGACAGGCCTGGCTGGAGACTATAGCCGGCCTCAAGAAGGCCGAGGACGCGAGGCTGGCCGAGGCCGCGGAGAGGGCCAGCGGCGATATCCCCATCCACCCGGCCCACCTGGCCCATGAGATCGTGGAGTTCCTCGACGATGACGCCACCATTGGTTTCGATGCCTTTACCGGAAGCGCCTACCTCACGGAGCGCATCAGGAGCCGCTTCCAGGGGCAGATACTGGATACGGGAGAGTGGGTCACCGTGGGGCACGGCATCGGCATGGGCATCGGGGCCCAACTGGCCAGGCCGGGCAAGCAGGTCTTCATCATGATGGGCGATGGCGGCCTGGGCATCGGGGGCATGGATGTGGAGACCGCGGTGAGGAACAATCTTCCGGTGGTCTATCTCATCTACAACAACAGTTCCTGGCTGGCGGGAGAGGTGGAGATATACTACGGGGACCAGATGCGCCTGTCCGATGGCCGGCCGGGGAACCCCATGCTGCTTACAGATGTCCGGTATGACAAACTTTTTGAGACCTTCGGCTGCCACGTGGAGCATGTAACCGAGCCCCAGGGCATCCGGCCGGCATTGGAGCGCAGCTTCGCCTCGGGCAAGACATCGGTGATCAACGTGGTGATGGACCGCCACGTTTACCACCCCATGACCCTGCGCATCGGCGCCGCCCATCGCTTCATGGACCCGGAGAAGATGCCGGAGATGGGGAGGCGGCTGGCCTATCCCGAGCTGTTTGAGAAGGAGAAGGAGGGGGCGGCCGCGAGATGAAATTCTATCCCAGTGAAATGGCCCGGTGGAGCCGGCACGAGCTCCTGGTAGCCCTGATAAACCCGCGCCCCATAGCCTGGGTGACCACCGTGGGCGAGGACGGCATCCTCAACGCGGCCCCTTTCAGCTTTTTCATGCCGGTGGGCATGGACCCGCCGACACTGGCCTTTTCCCTGACCGGGCGCCGGGGCGGGGTCAAGAAGGATACCCACCGCAACATCGAATCAAGCGGCGAGTTCGTGGTCAATATGGTGACGCCGGAGCTGGCCGAGCGCATGAACATCTGCGGATTCGATTTCCCGCCCTCTGTGAACGAAATTGAAAGGGCCGGGCTAAGCACCGTCCCCAGCGAGAAGGTGAAGCCGCCCCGGTTGGCCGAGACTCCGGCGAGCCTGGAGTGCCGCCTGGACCGCATTGTCCAGATAGGGGAGGAGGGGGTGGGGGCCACCCTCATCATCGGCCAGGTGCTGGTGGCCCATGTCCCGGACGATGTGATTCGTGACGGAGAGGTGGACTGCTCCCGGCTGACCCTTCTGTCCCGGCTGGGGGGCGAATATTACAGCGCCCCCCGGGATATCTTCCAGATGGAAAGGCACCGGGAGGAGCCGGACGGCGGAGGGACCGCGGCCTGAAACCCCCGGGGGGAGGTCCGGCCTGGGCTACTGCACCGTTTCCCCGTGGGGGCGTCCGGGAAGGCACTCCCCCACCTCCTCGGTAATCTCAAGCGCCCAGGGCTGGGGGTACAGGGACCCCGTCCATGACCTGACCCAGAGCAGGTCACCCCCCGGGGCCTTGCCCTGGGAACTGGACAGCAGGGCTTTGACCACCCTGGCATCGTATTTGCGGGGGCCGGGGGTGAGGTCCCTGATGGTGAGCAGGACCTCCCGGTCCGCCACCAGATCAGTGGCCTCGGTGACGAAGGTCACGTATTCCTTGCTCATCTCTCTCCTCCCTCCGTGAAGCCGTACTCTTTCCAGTTTTTCACCACCATATCCTGCAGCTCCTTGGGGTAAATGGTTTCGAAGGAGGTCTTGATGGGGATACGGGTCTCCTTGGACCATTCCGGGGGCCAGGTGCAATCGAAAAGCGCCATGGCCCCTTTGTAGGCCCTTCTCTCCTCGGGGGTATAGTGAGGGGTCAGGGGGTTCGCCTTTCCGGCTTCCACCTCCCGGTGGATTATCCCCCGGTTGGGGTGACACTTGGTGGCCAGGGCGTGCATGACCTGGTCCATATCGAAAACGTTCACATCCTCATCCACCATTATCACCTTGCTCCAGTCCGCCCGGCGTTCGGTGAGGGCGTCCAGGATGCTCTCGGCGACCTTCCTCCCCCCCGACTTGACCCCTATGACGGCGATATGCAGCACGGCGGCCGGGGGTGAGTAAACGTCGGTTACCGGGATGTCGCGTTTCCGGAGGCGTCTCTTTACCGCGATGGCCGAGGCGATAGGGGTGGCTATGGAGTTGTCATCGGGTGGGGTGCCCAGGGAGATCATGGTCAGGATGGGGGAGTTCCGAAAGGTGATGGCCTTCACCCGGCAGAGCACGCCCATCCTGGCCCCCTCGGTCCTGTATCCGGGATACTCGCCGAAGGGCCCCTCCTGGGCGGTCATGTCGGGCAGAATCTCTCCCTCGATGACGATCTCGGACTGGGCCGGGACCAGGAGGTCGCTGGTCTCGCACTTGACCAGCTCCACCGGCGCCTGGCGCAGGGCCCCGGCATAATCGGCTTCGCTTACCCCGATCCCATAGCTGGCCGTGGCTACCTGGTGGCACATCGGGTCGGCTCCCAGGACCAGGGCTATGGGCATGGACTTGCCCTCGGGCACGAATTTCTGGTGCAAAATCATCCCCAGGTGGCTGTGGCGGCGGGGAAATCCCACCATATACCTTTGGTTATGGACCATGAACCGGTACATGCCCCAGTTGGCCCACTCGCTGGCGGGGTCCTGGAAGACCACGATGTCCCAGGTGCCGATATACCGGCCGCCGTCACCCTCATGGACCATGGGGGCGGGGAACCGGTAGAGGTCGACGTCATCGCCGAGGAGGATATTCTCCTTGCAGGGCCCGCTT
>JAZFUS010000264.1:0-8087 GCA_036447315.1 Dehalococcoidia bacterium | reverse complement strand
CGCCGGGCGCTTCTGGCCCGAAAAAACTTTCGGAGCCGGGTGAAGGCCCTGGTATCGGGCGAAAAAGAAAATCCTGATTGACATGCCCTTGAGGCGTGAGTTACAATCAAATTGCTCGTTGGCCTAGGAGGTTGGGCATGGTGGAAATGACCATCGATAGTATCCGAATGAGCCTGATGAACTCGCAGCGGGTGGTGATCCTCAAGGAGAAGGATTCCGACCGCTACCTGCCCATCTGGATTGGCCCCGCTGAAGCCGACGCCATCGCCGTGAAGCTCCAGGATATGAATGTACCCCGCCCTCTGACCCATGACCTGCTGTCCTCGGTCATCGATACCCTGGGGGCCCGGGTCAGTTTAATCGTGGTCACCGACCTTCAAAACGACACCTTCTTCGCCAAGATCATGCTCAACATCGACAGCAACGTCCTCGAGGTGGACTCCCGCCCCAGCGACGCCCTGGCCCTGGCGGTGCGGGTCCATGCCCCCATCTTTGTGGAGGAGTCGGTGCTGGAAAAGGCCGGGATACTCCTGGACAAGGAGACGGGTAAGCCCATCACCCCATCCAGCAAAGGGGGCGATGCGGAAGGGAAGGGCCCCGTCGGCGAAACGGAGCTGGACAAGATGTCCGCTTTCTATGAGTTCATTCAGGGCCTCAACCTGGACGACCTGGACAAGCGGGATCAGAAGGACAAACCCTGAGGCGGTATGTTTTGGCCCACAATGAAAAAATGGACGAGGGTATGGTAAAGAAGCTGATGTCCACCATGACCTGCAGCGTCTGCGGTGAGCACTACGTGGCGGCCAACGTCCAGGTCCTGGGCCGGCGGGAGGAGCTCTGGTTCCTCAGCGTGTCCTGCAAATCATGCCACAGCCAGGGGTTGGTGGCTGCCGTAATCAAGGGAGGCAAGCCCCGGGAGATCATCACCGACCTGAGCGCGGAGGAGTTTGCCCGCCTGAGCGGGCAGGAGGCGGTGGCCGGCGATGACATCCTGGATATGCACGATTTCCTGAAGGGTTTCGACGGGGACTTCTCCGGTCTTTTCCCCAAGAAGTGACCCGTGGCCGGACCACTGCCACCTGGGGGCTCCCGACGACGCGGTCCGGAGCTTTTTTGCCCGGGCTTTTTCAATGGTTGACCCCTAAAAATGATGTGTGATATAATGCGCAAAGTCCGGAGGGCGGGGCCGTGACCTGGCGGAGGATCGCTTATACCATCATCGGGATTGGCTGGTTTATAGCGGCCAGTATTGTTCTGGGGGCATTGGGCGGGTGGTGGCTCGACAGCAAGCTGGATACTAAGCCCTGGCTGGCCCTGTTGGGGGTAACTCTGGGCACCGTTGTAGCAATGTTTGGTGTTTACCGTATGCTGCGTCCCGGTTTGGAAAAGAACAAGCGTAAAGACCAGGGAAAGGACTGATGTCCAAACGTCGATTTCTTGTTATCTTTTTGTCGGCAGTAGTTGCCTTATCGATATTAGGTTTCCTCAGCGGGGCGATGGGGCAGGCAATTTTCCCAGGCCTAAAGCTACCCGAAGTCCTCTCGATTGACCCGCCCAAGCCCCACCTCCCCACCTCGACCATTTTCCACATCCTCTGGTTCCCCGTTACCAATACTATTCTGGCCGCCTGGGTCACGATAGCGGTACTCACCGGCCTCTTCTTTGCCGCCAGCCGCCGGATGAAGTTGGTCCCCCGGGGCCTGCAAAACTTCATGGAGATCTTTGTGGAGTCCCTGCTGAACTTCGCGGTGAGTGTGGCCGGCAGTAAAAACGGGCGCCGTTTCTTCCCCGTGGCGGCCACCATTTTCCTTTTCGTGTTTTTTAATGCCTGGCTGGCCCTGGTCCCCGGCTACGGCAGTATCCTCATCGGGGAGGGGGACCACCAGGTCCATCTCCTGCGGGGGGCCAATACCGATATCAACCTGCCCCTGGCCCTGGCCCTCATGTCCTTCGTCTTTGTGGAGTACTGGGGCATAACCTCGGTGGGCTTTTTCCGCTATATGGAGAAATTCGTCAATGTAAGAAACCTGCTCCGAGGCCGCATCCTCACAGGTATTATAGATATATTCGTGGGTATCCTGGAGTTCATGAGCGAGCTTATACGCATTGTCAGCTTCACCTTCCGTCTCTTCGGCAACATGACCGCCGGGGAGATTCTGCTCCTGGTCATGTTCTTCATGGTTCCCTTTGTGGTGGCCATACCCTTCTATTTGCTGGAGATGATGGTGGGCCTTGTGCAGGCCCTGGTCTTTGCCGGTTTGACCCTGGTATTTGCCACCATAGCTGTAACCGCCCATGGAGAGGGGCACGAATAACTTAACCAAATGGAGGGGGAAATGGATGCCAGTTCGGTAATCATCATAGTGATGAGTGTGGCAATCATGGGGGTAGTAATAGCAGCGGCAGTTTTAAATGCCTTCCTGCGTGGCGGGGACTGAATACCAAATACAACCTATAGCCAAGAAAGGGGGAAACAGACACAATGGATGAAAACGCTATGAAGATGTTGGCGATGGGCCTGGCCGCCGGCCTGGGGATGTTGGGGCCCGGCCTGGGCATCGGCATCCTGGGGGCCTCCGCCATGCAGGCCCTGGGGCGCAATCCCGAGGCGGAATCGGCTATCCGGACAAACATGATCCTGGCCATCGCCTTCGCTGAGGCCATCGGGATCTATGCCCTCGTTGTGGCATTGATCCTTGCCTTCGCCGTATAGGGACGGCCGGTTCCATGGAATCAATAAACCGAGGAGGTTCTAGTGGAGGGGCTTGAAAAGCTAGGTATCGCCTGGCCCAGCCTGCTGGCGCAGGTGGTCAATTTCCTGATCCTGCTCACCCTACTCTATCTGGTGGCCTACAAGCCTATACTCCGGATGCTGGACAACCGCTCCCAGCGCATCAAGGAGAGCATGGACCAGGCTAAGGAGACGCAGGAGCGATACGCCCAGGCGGAGGTAGAGGTGCGAGCCCAGCTAGATCAGTCCCGCCAGGAGGGGCAGGCCCTCATCAACCAGGCCTCCCAGATGGGGGAGAGGGTCCGGGAAGAGGCCCGCCAGGAGGCCCGCCAGGAGGCGGAAACCCTGGTAAACCGGGCCCGGGACGAGATCGCGAGGGAGAGGGAGACAGCCATCGATGAGCTGCGCAGTGAGTTTGCCGATCTGGCCATCTCGGCGGCCGAGAAGGTGATCAACCGCTCGTTGGACAAGGAAGCCCACCGCAAGCTTATCGAAGAGGTGCTGGAGGAAAGCACCTCCCCGAAGGGAGAGGGCTAATGGCCCGAGGGGCTTCGCCCAAGCGCTATGCCCAGGCGGTTTTTCAGATGGCCGCGGAGCCCGGCGAGCAGGACAGGTGGCACTCAGACCTGAGGCTTATCGCCCAGGCGCTCACCGATCCCCAGTTCCAGAAGATCCTGGCCAGCCCCAAGATTCGCTTTGAACAGAAGGCCAGCATGCTTGCCAAGGTCCTGGAGGGGGTCGGCCCCCTGGCCCTGAATCTGGCCTCACTCCTGACGGCACAGGGGCACATGGGAATCGCCGGGGGCATCGCCGAGGAATACGGCCGCCTGCTGGATGACCAGCGGGGCATCGAGCACGCCCTGGTGACCACAGCCATTCCCCTGGATGACAAAGGCAGGGATAATGTGGCCCGGAAACTGGGCGAGCTACGGGGGAAAAAGGTGATTGTGGAGACCCGCGAGGATGCGGCCATCATCGGCGGCCTGGTGGCCAGGATAGGCGACCAGCTTCTGGATGGCAGCACCCGGGGCAAGCTCCAGGCTATGAGAAAAAACCTGGTGGGCTCATCGAGATGAGACTGCCGGCCGGAGGTGACCGCCATGGCGGTTAGAGGACAGGATATCGTATCCATACTGAAACAGCAGATAGAGCAATTCGGGACCCAGGTGGCGGCGGTGGACGTGGGCACGGTGGTGGAGGTGGGCGATAGCATTGTCCGCATCCACGGCCTGGGGGGGGCCCGGTACAATGAGCTCCTGGAGTTCCCCGATGGGACCATGGGCATCGCCCTCAACCTGGAGGAGGATACCGTGGGCGCCATCGTCCTGGGGGGGTTCACCGGCATCAAAGAGGGTGACGAGGTCAAGTGCACCGGCCGCATCGCCGAGGTGCCCGTGGGGGAAGGCCTCCTGGGCCGGGTGGTGGACGCCCTGGGCCGGCCCATAGACGGGCGGGGGCCCATAAAGGCCACCGGCTCCAGGCCGGTGGAGAGGGTGGCCCCCAACGTGGTGTCACGGAGTCCCGTGAATACCCCGGTCCATACCGGCATCAAGGCCGTGGACAGCATGATCCCCATCGGCCGGGGCCAGCGGGAGCTCATTATCGGCGACCGCTCCACGGGGAAGACCGTCATCTGCCTGGACACCATCATCAGCCAGACGGACGGGGACCTCATCTGCATCTACGTGGCCATCGGGCAGAAGGCCTCCAAAGTGGCCCAGTCCGTGGCCACCCTGGAGGAGTTCGGGGCCATGAAGCACACCATCGTGGTGGCGGCCAACGCCGCGGACCCGGTGGCGCTCCAGTACCTCGCCCCCTACGCCGGCTGCGCCATGGGTGAGGAGTTCATGGAGCAGGGGAAGGACGCCCTGGTCATCTACGATGACCTCTCCAAACACGCCTGGTCCTACCGCCAGCTCTCACTGCTCCTGCGCCGCCCTGCCGGGCGGGAGGCCTATCCCGGGGACGTCTTCTACCTCCACAGCCGGCTGCTGGAGCGAGCGGCCAAGCTGTCGGAGGAGCACGGGGGTGGCTCGCTAACCGCCCTGCCCATCATCGAGACCCAGGCCGGAGACATCTCCGCCTACATTCCCACCAACGTCATCTCCATCACCGACGGCCAGATATTCCTGGAGACCGACCTGTTCAATTCCGGCATCCGGCCGGCGATGAACGTGGGCCTGTCCGTATCCCGGGTGGGCAGTGCCGCCCAGACCCCCGCCATGAAAAAGGTGGCGGGTAGATTGCGCCTCGACCTGGCCCAGTTCCGGGAGCTGGCCGCCTTCGCCCAGTTCGGCACCGCCGACCTGGACCGGACCACCCTGGCACAGCTGGAGAGGGGGCAGCGCATCACCGAGGTGCTCAAGCAGGCCCAGTTCGCCCCCTTCCCCCTGGAGAAGGAGGTATCCATACTCTACGCCATCATCAACGGCTTTGCGGATGACGTCCCGGTGGACCGGATTGCCGCCTGGGAGGCAGGCTTCCACCGGTTTTTAGAGACCAACCAACCCGGGATACTGGAAGGCATCGCCGGGGAAAAGGCCATCAGCGAGGACATGGAAGGGAAGCTCCGGTCGGCCCTGGACGAGTTCAAAAAGACCTTCACAATATAAAGAGAGGGGCAAGGGTCAGGGCGGATACATACGGGGTGCAGGAGGCTGGCCCCCTGCCGGGGTCTTAGGGGTGCCCCCTGAACTTGAGCTTTCCCCTCTCCCTGGGAGAGAGGGACGGGGCACGAAAGGTAAAAGTTGGCGAATATCAGGCTCATAAAGAGATGCATCCGCCTCAGGGACAAAGCCCCTGCGGGCCGCATCGATATCCCCGATATACATACGGGGTTCAGGGGGCTAGCCCCCTGCCGGGGTCTTAGGGGTACCCCCTGAACTTGAGCTTCCCCCTTTCCCTGAGGGAGAGGGGGACCGAAGGGGTGAGGGACTAAACATTGGCAAATATCAGGATCATAAAAAGACGCATCCGCTCCATCCAGAGCACGGCCAAGATCACCACGGCCATGGAGATGATCGCCGCCTCCAAGATGAGGCAGGCCCAGGAACGGGGCCTGGCGGGCCGTCCCTATGAGGAGAAGATCCGGGAGGTCCTGGCCGGCCTGGCCGCCCAGCCCCAATCCGAGGGCGAGCCCCTCCATCCCCTGCTGGAGCGAAGGCCGGTCAAGGCGATATCCATAGTCCACATCACCGCCGACCGCGGCCTCTGCGGCGGACTCAATGGCAACGTCAACCGCAAGACCGTGGGCTTCATCCTGGAGCAAACGGCCACGGTGTCCCTGGTGACCATCGGTCGCAAAGGGCGGGACTTCATGCGGCGCTTCAAACAGGAGATCAGGGCCGAATTCACCGGACTGGGGGACAAGCCCGGCATCCTCGATACCAACCCCGTCGCCCGCTGCGTTATAGATGACTATAACAGCGGCGCTGTCGACCGGGTATACGTAGCCTATCCCAAGTTCGTCACCACGGTGACCCAGACGCCGATGCTGGAGCAGATCCTGCCCATCGAGCCGGCCATCCTCCCTCCCGGCCAGAACGTGGAGTATATTTTCGAGCCCAATTCCGGTTTCGTCCTGTCGGAGCTTCTGCCCCGATTTGTGGAGATGGAGATCTATCACGCCGTCCTGGAGACCATCGCCAGCGAGCAGTCGGCCCGGATGGTAGCCATGCGCAACGCCACCGACAACGCCAAAGAGGTTGTCGAAGACCTGACCCTGGTCTACAACAAGGCCCGTCAGGAGATGATTACCACGGAACTTCTGGATATGACCGGAGCGGCCGCCGCTCTAACATAAGAGACGGAGTGAAGAGAATATGGCAACAGGCAAAGTAGTCCAGGTTATCGGCACGGTGGTTGACGTGGAGTTTCCCCCCGATGAACTGCCCGCCATTAACAACGCGGTGGAGATCCCCATGGATGGGACCAAGCTGATCCTGGAGACCCAGCAGCACATGGGAAACAACTGGGTCCGCTGCCTTTCCCTGTCCCCCACCGACGGTCTGAAACGCGGGGTGGACGTCCTGGACACGGGGAATCCGGTGATGGTGCCGGTGGGACAGGCTACCCTGGGGCGGCTGTTCAATGTCTTCGGCGAACCCCTGGACGATCTGGGAGAGGTCAAGGCCGATGAGATGTGGCCCATCCACCGCACCCCCCCCGCCTACGATGAGCAGCAGACCTCCATCCAGATGCTGGAGGTGGGGATGAAGGTCATGGACCTGATAACGCCCTTCACCCGGGGGGGCAAGGTGGCGGCCTACGGGGGCGCCGGGGTGGGCAAGACGGTCATCATCCAGGAGCTGATCCACAACATCGCCACCGCGCACGGGGGTTTCTCCGTGTTCGCCGGTGTCGGCGAACGCTCCCGGGAGGGCAACGACCTGTGGCACGAGATGAAGGCATCGGGCGTGATCGATAAGACGGTGCTGGTCTTCGGCCAGATGAACGAGACCCCCGGGGTAAGGCTCCGGGTAGCGCTGACCGGCCTCACCATGGCGGAGTACTTCCGGGATACCCAGGGGCAGGACGTGCTCATGTTTATCGACAACATCTACCGCTACACCCTGGCCGGAATGGAGGTATCGGCCCTGCTGGGCCGCATGCCCTCGGCGGTGGGCTATCAGCCCACCCTGGCCACCGAGATGGGGGAACTGGAGGAGAGGATCACCACCACGAGCAAGGGCTCCATCACCTCCTTCCAGGCCATCTACGTTCCCGCCGATGACTACACCGACCCGGGAATCGTCACCACCTTCGCCCACCTGGATGCCGTCGTCGCCCTGGAACGCTCCATCGCCGAGATGGGGATATACCCGGCGGTGGACCCCCTGGCCTCCAACTCCCGCATCCTCGATCCCCGGGTGGTGGGTGAGGAGCACTATGCGGTGGCCCGGGGGGTGCAGCGGGTGCTGCAGCGCTATAAAGACCTCCAGGATATCATCGCCATCCTGGGTGTGGATGAGCTCAGCGAGGAGGACAAGCTCCTGGTGGGCCGGGCCCGCCGCATACAGCGGTTCCTCTCCCAGCCCTTCCATGTGGCCGAGGCCTTTACGGGGATGCCCGGAAGGTACGTCCCGGTGAAGGACACCGTGCGGGGTTTCAAGGAGATCCTGGAGGGCCAGCATGACGCCCTGCCGGAGCAGGCCTTCTACATGGTAGGCCCCATCGAGGAGGCAGTGGAGAAGGCCCAGAAGATGGAAGCCGAGGCGTAGCGATGTCCCCTATCAGGCTGGAAGTCGTAACCGCGGAGAGATTGACCTACTCCGATGATGTCGATGTGGTGGTGGCCCCGGGGGTGGAGGGGGAGCTGGGCATATTGCCCCACCACGCCCCCCTTATGACCATGCTC
>JAZFUS010000263.1:0-2010 GCA_036447315.1 Dehalococcoidia bacterium | reverse complement strand
CACCCTGCGCTACCCGCTGGCCCACCTTGGCCTCATAGCGGATGACCATGCCGGGCAGGGGTGCCTCGATGGCCGTTTCGCCCCCGGCCAGGGGCGTTGGGGTGACTCCCGGGGCGGCTTCCTGCGGGGCCGGGGGGGGAGGGACGGTACCGGCGATGGCCGCGCCCGGAATGGCGCCCGTGGTGCCGATGCCCACCTCCACCCGGTAGTAGTCCTCGCCCACATAGACATCGAAGGCGCGCATTCCCGGCCTTTTAGCCGGGGCCGGGGACAGCTCGCCCGAACGGGCCTGGGCCGCCAGCTCGTCCTCCTTTTTGACCTCTTCCAGGGTCTTGGGTCTGGTCTCCGGGGGGGGCTCCTCCAGGCCGTATTTCCATCTCAGAAAGCGCATCCCGGTGGTGGGGTACAGGGCGTAGATGAGCACATCCCCGACGTCCCTGGCTATGTCCCTGGTGGCCTCCTTGGCCTTTTCCATCTCCGGTTCCAGGATATCGCCGGGACGGCCGGTGATGGGCTTCTTCCCCCCCTTTCCCCCCCCAAGGACCATACTTTGCACCTTGGGGTCGATCCTGGCCGGCGGCCTGCCGTAGAGGCCCCCGACGTAGTCCTTGACCTCCTGGGATACCATCTGGTAGCGGCCGAAGAGGACATTCTGCACCGCCTGGATACCCACGATCTGGCTGGTGGGGGTCACCAGGGGGGGATTGCCCAGCTCCTTCCGGGTGCGGGGGATCTCGGCATACACCTCCTCGATTCGGTCCAGGGCATCGGCCTCCCGGAGCTGGGCGGTCAGGTTGCTGAGCATGCCCCCGGGTACCTGATGCAGGAGCACCTGAGTGTCTATCACCGACATTTTGGTGGCGGCCAGGTAGTCCCGGTACTTGGGGGCGATCTCCTCGAAGTAGGCTCCCAGCTTCAGGAGCCGGCCCAGGTCCAGGCCGGTGTCCCGGGGGGTTCCCTGAAGGGCAACCGCTATGGGCTCCACCGCCGGCTGAGAGGTGCGCAGGGCAAAGGGGGCCAGCGCGGTATCGATGATATCCACCCCGGCCTCGATGGCCTTGAGGCAACTCATGGAGGCCATGCCCGAGGTGTAATGGGTGTGGATCTGCACCGGAATCTTGAGCTCCGCCTTGAGGGCGGTGATAAGCTCGAAGGCGTCGTACGGGGCGATGATTCCGGCCATGTCCTTGATGCACAGGCTGTCGGCGCCCATGTCCTGGAGCACCCGGGCCCTCTTGAGGTAGTATTCGAGGTTATAGACCGGGCCCCCCATGCGGCGTTCGGTGAGGGAGTAGCAGAGGGTGAGCTGGGCGTGTTTGCCGCACTCCTTGATGGTGGCCAGCGCGGCCTCGAAGTTGCGCTCATCGTTTACGGCATCGAATACCCGGAAGATGTCGATGCCCACCTCCGCGGCGTGGTGGACGAAAGCCCGGACCACATCGTCGGGGTAGTGGCGGTACCCCACCAGGTTCTGGCCCCGCAGCAGCATCTGCAACGGGGTATTCTTGAGCAGCCGCTTGAGGACCCTGACACGTTCCCACGGGTCCTGGTTGAGAAACCGGGTGGCCACATCAAAGGTGGCCCCACCCCACACCTCCATAGAGTGGAAGCCCACCTTGTCCATGTCGGTGGCCATGGCCTCCATGTCTTCGGTTACCATACGGGTAGCCAGGGCGGACTGGTGAGCGTCTCGGAAAGTGGTATCGGTAATTTTTAGTGAGCTGGACTCACCACCATGCTGGACTGTCATAGACCTCCCTTCTACCCCGCCGCTGGCGGCGGGGATCCCGGCGGAGCATCTGCTCCCGGCGCCCCATGAGGAGCCACGGGTTGGGTCTGGTAGGGGGAGGCGTTGCCTCCCCCTCAATGTAGCAAGCGATTGCGGCCAGGGCTGCGGCCATGCGCTTCTTATCGTCCAATACTACCTACAGCGGGATATTGCCGTGTTTCTTGGGCGGGTTGGTATCCTTCTTGTTGCGCAGCATCTCCAGGGCCTTTATGAGCTTGGGG
>JAZFUS010000262.1:0-2780 GCA_036447315.1 Dehalococcoidia bacterium | reverse complement strand
CACCCTGGGCAGCTTTGCCCTGTATATTATTCGCCGGCCGGGTTCCTTCTCCGAGTCCGATGTCCACCTCCTTCAGGCCCTGGCCAACCAGGCGGCCATCGCCATCGAGAACGCTCGACTGTTCGCGGAGGCCAGTGCCGCGGGGGCCCTGCGCGAGTTGGACCGGGTGAGGACCGAGTTCGTGGCCCGGGCCTCGCACGAGCTCAGAAACCCCCTGGCCTCCGCCAAAAGCCTGGTGGAGACCCTTCTGCGCCCGGACCTGCGCCTCAAGCCCCGCGACCGGATGGAGTTTCTGGAGGGGATCAACAGTGCCTGCGACCGCCTGGCGGGGATCATCAACGACCTGTTGACGGTGTCCCGTATCGAGGCCGGCCAGATGGAGATGGATCTGGCGGCGGTGCCCCTAGAGCCGGCCATCATGAAAGCTGTGGGCAGGTTTAAGTACCGGGATGGCGCCTCCAGTTTTCAGGTGGATATAGCGGCCGGTGTCCCCCCGGCCCTGGCCGACCCCGGCCGGCTTGACGATGTCCTGGACAATCTTCTTTCCAATGCTGTGAAGTATTCCCCCTCCTTAGAACCGGTGACTATCGGCGTCCGGGCGGGCGCAGGACCCTGGATAGAGGTTTCCGTAGCCGACAGGGGGATCGGAATCCCCCCAAGTGAACATGGCAAACTCTTCAAGCGCTTTTCCCGGGTGGATACCACCGAGGGGCGACGGGTGGGAGGTGTGGGGTTGGGCCTGTTTATCTGCAAGTCCTATGTGGAGGCCATGGGGGGACAGATTTGGGCCAGCAGTGTCCCCGGGGAGGGCTCCACATTCAGCTTCAGACTACCGGCGGCCGGGCCCGGTGACGGGCCCCTGACCCCGGCCGCCAGGGACCCGGGGGACGAGGGGGTGCTTCAGGTTGGAGGGGAAGTGGGGGCCCGGGTCATCATCATCGACGATGAAGCCGATATGGTCAAGGCCACCCGCCTGAACCTGGAGGGCGCCGGCTTCCAGGTGGTGACCGCCCTTGACGGCCGGGGTGGCCTGGCCGCCATAGAGGCGCAATCCCCGGATATCATTATCCTGGATATAGTGATGCCCGATGCCGATGGTTTGGAGATAGCCCGGGGGCTCCGGGCCCGCCCCGATACCCAAAACATCCCCATTGTCTTTCTGACAGCCAGGGTCCAGGTGAGCGATGAGCTGGAGGGGTGGCGGGCCGGGGGAGATGGTTACGTGAGCAAGCCTTTCAGTCCGTCCGAACTGACCCGGGTGGTGGCCAGCGTGCTGAAACGATCCCCGGCGGCGCGAAGGCAGAGGCGCCTCCGCATCATCCGCCGGCTGGAGAGGCAGCTGGGCCGGCCTCAAGCCCGGCCCTGATCATTCATCCGCCTGGAGCCTGTATCCCATACCTCGCTCGGTAATCAGGCGTTTGGGGTGGGAAGGGTCGTCCTCCAGTTTATTGCGGAGCCGGCGGATGTTGACCCAGAGGCGGTTGGGATCCCCCTCTCCATCGGGCCATGCCTCGTCTATGAGCCGCTCGCTTCTGACCACTTTGTTGGCGTTGATGGCCAGAATAGACAGGATACGGCTCTCCACAGGGGTAAGTCCGACCTCCCCCTTCTTCAACAGGGCCAGGTGCCGGGCGAAATCGATGCTCATGCCTTTGTCCACCACCAATACCTGTTCTTTGGGCAGTAGGCGCTGAGTCCTCTTGAGCACCCGGCCGATGCGGGCCAGAAGCTCCCGGTAGCTGAAGGGTTTGACCACGTAGTCTTCGGCGTAGAAGTCCAGTCCGCTGGTTATGCTGCTCTCAGAGCCCACGCCTGTCAGCATGATGATGGGGACATCCATATAGCTCTTCAACTTTTTGCAAAGTTCGAACCCGTGCATGTCGGGGAGGAGCAGGTCCACTATCACCAGATCGGGGATCTTTTGTTCCATAAGGTCCAGGGCTTCCTGTCCGCTGGCGGCCGTGAGAATTTCAAAGCCATCGGCCTCCAGGTTCACCCTGAGGGACCGGGTAATAGTGGGGTCATCATCCACTATCAGCAGAGTCGGAAAATGGACTAACAAGGCGGCTTTCCCTCCCACCTGTCCTTAACCCACTATAAACCAGGAACATTACAACCTGCCTAACAATGGGTCCCCGCTCTTCCCGCTGGAGCCAGCATCTCCTACCTTACCAGCCGGTGCCCGTTTTGTCTATTTCGCGGGGTGGATATAAGGCTGCCGGGTAAAGGGGTGACGCGGAGGGACGTGCCGGAGTGATAGGGGAGAGGTTTTTCGCGTATTTCAGTGGGGGTGCGGGTGCCGCGAGAAAGTATAGGGGTATTCATGGGGCTTGACGGCCGATGTGCCCGGGTCTTATCATCGTCGTAGATGGAATGGAGGGCTGGGGACGGCCCTATCAAGATTTGATATGGGAAATCCCGGATAGGGCCCTTATGGCTTATAGTTTGGTGTATAAGGCGTCCGTCACTGAAGCCGGCTTGGCAGGCGCCATCAGCCTGGCGGACCATACGCGCTTATCCCGACCATCCCCTAAGGATGGAGGTTGCGCCCGATGAATTGGCTATCAAGGATGGGCCTGCGCTGGCAAGTGGCCGTGGGAGTGGCCATAATCTTCACTTTCCTCTTTGGTACTATTGCCTATGTCTTCTCCGGTGCCATCCAGCAGACCACCGAGGTTGTAAAGAGGGAGCGGCTGAATCTGGCCAACAGCACGGCCAATTCCATAGACGCCCTGATCGACCACACCATCGACCAACTGGGATCGGTGGCGCACTTGGCG